>JBJYXQ010000433.1:5250-6580 GCA_046260035.1 Anaerolineae bacterium | reverse complement strand
CGCGATTACCGGATTATTTTCTTAATTTTCATTAGCCGCAAAATCTGGCGTAATCACAAGTAAAGTGTTTCAATCGGCCAGACAATTTTCGGATAGATTCTAAAGTCATTCCGGTATCTAACAAGCGTATAGGTGTTGAGCAAAATATGACTGGATCAGGAATTCTATGGCTCGTATTCGCGCAATGCTTTGATCACATCGGCGCCGACCGCCAGGTGAACCTCATCTGACATGACGACGGATATCCAGTCTGTGGGAACCAGCTTTCTCTCTTTCAACAGCAGCCCCTTGGAAATCACCAGATGGGTAGCACGATTCTCTATGGGATCGGTGAGCACCGTCTCCACATTTCCCACGTGCTCGTCGTCCATGCTGAGGACCTTCGCGCCCTCTTTCAAGGCAACCGTGCCGTCGGGGATATTGGATTTAACCTCCACAACGTACGGTGGCATAGAGTGAAAGAGGCCCGGATATCCAAGATAGCCGCCAGCACGCCACCACAGCGTCCCAGTAGGCGGATACCAATACGATGAACGCGCTTGCTCTTCCGCAGCCGTCTCTTGCCCTTTCTCTTCACCCAAAGGGACAAAATGCGTCTCCTCGAAAATCGGCAAAGCCTCAAGGTCACCCGCGGTCTCCCGCAAAGTAACGTGATTCTCGACGGTAGGTCCGATTAAGCTAATGGGCACAACCTTGTCCACGGTGAGCAGAAAACCTTTCTTCACCACCACATGGGTGACCTCGTCCGTTTTCGGATCGATGACAACGCGAGCGACTTCCCCCACCTTGTCACCCTGTGCCGTATATACATCTTCTCCTTGTTCGAACCGCATAGCAATCCTCCTATTATTCAATTCATAGAACAAGCCAAACAGACTTTCCCAACCTGGCCAACGCGTTTAGCTGTTTTCGGTCAACCTGGAACGGCATCGTGCCAGCCAGGATTCCAACAGTCCTATACCGCGCAATGTTACCAGTGCCATGCCAGTTGCGCCTACCGCAAGCAGCACTTCTTCAATCTTTATCATATCAAAAGACAGCTTCCGCACCCTACGACATGGGTTTGATTGTTGGCAGACTGGGTTTGGTAAGTTGGAATTGCGTTGGCGCTCCCCTTATTTCCACTCGATCTGGAAATGTTCGAACAACCCGGCGGGCAGATGGGCGAGATGATTCCCCGAATGCAGGACACGCTGATCAAGAGCGTGCCCGTCGACAATCGTCTGACGTATCGGCTTCGCCACACCGTGAACGGCGACCTTAAGATGGCGATAGCCAGAAGCGTAGCGGCCCTCGACCTGGCGATCCACTTCGAGGCTTGTGGGTGGAA
>JBJYXQ010000433.1:0-5150 GCA_046260035.1 Anaerolineae bacterium | reverse complement strand
GGGAGAAGAGGCCAGACGCACGATGCAAAGTTACGCAATACCGGAAGCCACCCAACATCTGTTGGACGTATACCAAGCCGGGATTGAAAGACACGCACAAGCCAGGCACTGAACCGGCAAAAGCGCACAAACATCAGAATCGCCGGTGAAGATACAGGTCGTTCCGGTCGGGGGCTATGCCTCTTCCGCGCCGGAATACAGCGGGCTTATCCGTCCTTGAGAGGTTACTTTGCTTCCTCTTCTTGGAGCGAACCCATGCCTCTGTCGCAGGCTCGATCCTGGCACCCGGCCAACTGGTCACGCTCCCACTGCAGCGTCACGTGATCGATGTCAAAGCGCGCCTGCAACCCATCCGTCACCTGTTCAATCAGAACGTCGTCATCAGAAGGATCTGGCTTGACCAGGTGCGCAGTCAGTGCGTTCTATGAGGTGCTCAAGCCCCATACGTGCAGGTCATGCACTTCCTCAACGCCCGGCAGACCGGTCAGATAGGCACGGACTGCCGTCATATCGATGTCGCGGGGCACGCCCCCCATCGCCAGATGAAACGCGTCGCGCAACAAGCTCCACGTTCCCCAGAGGATCACCCCGGCGATGACGAGGCTCACGACGGGGTCCAGCCACAGCCAGCCGGTCAAACGTATGGCCAATCCCGCCACGACGACGCCCACCGAGACGCCGGCATCGGCGGCCATATGGGTGAAAGCGCCGCGCACGTTCAGATCCCCCTCCCGCCCCCTCACAAAAAGCAATGCCGTGATCAGGTTGATGAGCGTGCCCACCGCCGCCACCCAAATAACGGTCATGCTGGCTACCGGGGCCGGATCGGTAAAGCGGAGCACAGCCTCCCGCGCAATGCCACCGACGGCGACCAGAAGGATAAGGGCGTTGAGCAGGGCCGCCAAGATGGAAGAGGCACGCCAACCATACGTATGCCGCCGCGTGGATGGACGCTGCATCAGCACATTGGCGCCCCACGCCAGGAAAAGGCCCACCACATCCCCGGCATTGTGACCGGCGTCGGCCAGCAGTGCCAGAGAGTCGGCCATGAAGCCAAAAACCGCCTCAACGACAACGAACCCAACGTTGAGCAGCATCCCCAGGACAAAGGCCCGATTGTACCTCGTTGCACTGTGGGCATGTTCGTGGGTCATAATAGCGCTACTTCCTCTCCATTTCCAGCATCTTTTCCAGATTCATCTTCTCTTTCTACTTCAGAATAACACAAATGCCCCCTCTCAACCGTTGGGCACAGTTAGCCGCAAGGCAGAGTCAGGTTGCTAGAGTTGGAAATGCGTTGGAGGTCTCGTAGTTCTACATTATTCACAATTTCAGCTCAAGACAAGGATGCCAACGAAAAGCCAACTCTGCTAACTTAGCCCTATCCTAATCCAACTACAACCATCAGCTAAACAGAGATCTGTCCTGTATACTGAGTTTAAAGATTTAAAAAGCGCGGTCAAGCAAAAATGCAGTCGTCCGCGCTTTCAGATAGAATTCCCTGCCCAGTAGTAGCAGGCAGTAACGGAAAATAAGGAGAATAACAATGCAATTCAAAGAAAATGCCAATGTTTATACGTTGGATAACAAAAAAGTAGGTGAGATTGAACGGGTCGTGTTGGATCCGCAGACCAAAGAGATCACACATTTAATCGTGCGGAAGGGTTTCCTGTTTACAGAAGACAAAGTCGTTCCCATTGATATGGTCAATAGCACAAAAGAAGATCGGATCACGTTGAAAAGCACTGAGGACTTGGAAGCTTTGCCAGATTTTGAGCAAGAACAATATGTCAAAGTAACTTCGGTCGAACCCACCTATCCTTACCGAAAAGGCGACGCCCACGCCTATTACTGGTATCCCGTCCCCGGCTTTGCCTCGTGGAGGACCCAGCCATTGCCGAGCCAAGGACGTCCCAACTATGTTATAGAGACATGGCAAAATATTCCAGACGGTACAGTGGCCTTAAAAGAAGGCGCGAATGTGGTTACTGTAGATAATAAACACGTGGGTGATGTAGAACGCATCTTCGCCACCCCCGAGCGGGAGCGGGCGACGCATCTGTTGATCTCCAAGGGATTGTTCCTCAAAGAAAAGAAGGTTGTGCCTACATCCTGGATTAAGCAAGTGACCGAGGATCAGGTCTATCTTACAGTCAGTTCAGACTTCATTGATCGCTTGCCGGAGTACGCACCGGCATCCTGATGGTGTGCACCCCATAGTCTTAAAACTCTCCGGTGTTTCAACTATCCGGAGAGTTTCTTATTTTTGGCATACATTACGGAGGGAAAAGACATGGATTATGGCAAACTATTAAACCGGGCCTGGACAATCATCTGGGAACACAAGTTTTTGATTCTTTTGGGCATTCTCGTTGCTTTTGGGAGCAGTAGCGGAAGTGGCCTCTCCAGCGGGAGTCAGTCAATCCCGCGCTCCGAGGGAGAATGGCAGATGCCACCTGAATGGCGGGGAATGCCATTTCCACCGGCTGAAGGGATGGGCATGCCCGCACTCCCCGTCCTTATTATCGTGCTTCTAGCGGGTCTAGCCCTTATCATCGGCCTGGCCATATGGGTTATCTCAACCCTGGCGCGTGGCGCGCTGATTAACGGGGCCAGCCAGATCGACGCCGGTGATAGGTCGAGTTTCGGAGAAACGTTCTCGGCGGCGTTACAAAAGGGATGGACGTTGCTGGGAATTGGTATCTTTCCGGCGATCCCCGCCTTTTTCCTCCTACTCACCAGCCTGGGGGCGGCCGGCGCTTACCTGGGCATTTCACCAGTCTTCAGCAATATGGGCCAGGCCGGGCCACGAACTGTGTGGCTGGTTTTTGGCACCCTCGTCTGCCTGATCTTACCCATCACGCTGGCCCTCAATTTGCTGCGCACCTTTGCGAATCGCGCGTGTATGCTCGAGGATTGCGGCGTATTGGCCGCCTACCGACGGGGCTTTAACGTCCTGGTCGATAACTTCGGCTCGGCCCTGGTGTTGTTTTTAATCCAAATAGGCATTGGCCTTGTGCTGGCTCTGGGACTGTTGCTGCCGTCGCTGTGCTGCTTGCTGTGGCCGCTGTTGCTCCTCGTGCAAGGCGGGATCGCTGCGTATTTTTCGACGTTGTGGACATTGGCCTGGCAACGTTGGACAGATTCGGCGCCAATTGCGGCGCCAATTACAATGGAAGTCAATCCCACTACCGAAAGACCGCTTTGAAGATAAGAGCAAATGGGAGATACAAATGAAAGAAGCAAGATTATACAAACAACGGCCCGATGGCAAAGTGCAATGCAATCTTTGCGCTCACCGGTGCGTCATCGCAGACAAAGGACACGGTGTCTGCCAGGTGCGGGAGAACCACGAGGGAGCATTATACACTCTCGTTTATGGAAAGGTTGTTGCCCATCATGTGGATCCCATCGAGAAAAAGCCGCTTTTCCACTTTTATCCCGGATCACACGCCTACTCTATAGCCACGCCTGGCTGCAATTTCCACTGCCGATGGTGTCAAAATGCAGAAATCTCGCAAATACAGCGCGAGCAGATTATGGCCTTGGGTGATGAGATCACTCCAGCACAGGTTATCTCTGCAGCCCAGCAAGCCAAATGTCGCAGCATAGCCTATACCTATACCGAACCGACCATCTTTTTCGAGTACGCAGAGGACACGGCGCACCTGGCCCAAGAAGCTAAACTGGCAAATGTCTTTGTCACGAATGGCTATATGACGGAAGCTATGTTGGAGGCAGCCCAACCTTGGTTGGATGCGGCCAACGTCGACTTAAAAGGCTTTCGCGATGAAGTGTACCGCCAGTATGTAGGAGCGCGTTTGCAGCCGGTACTCGACAGCCTGAAAAAGATGAAAGCGTTGAACATCTGGCTGGAAGTGACAACCCTTATCATTCCTGGCGTCAACGACGACCCGACAGAGCTACGCGACGCGGCTAATTTTATCGCGCAGGAATTGGGGCCAGAAACACCATGGCACCTTAGCCGGTTCTTCCCTGCGTATCGCATGACAAACACGCTCCCTACCCCCCTCCCCACCATCGAGCGGGCTGTAGAGATTGGCCATGAAGCAGGACTACGTTACGTCTATGCCGGCAATGTCGCCGGGGAGACGCAGACTACCTGTCACGTCTGCAGACAAAGCCTGATCCGACGCTCTAGGTACACCATCGTCGAGAACAATATTAGCGCCTTAGGACAATGCCCTCAGTGTGGCACACCAGTCGCTGGTGTCGGGATGGCAGGAGAAAGCATGTAGAAAGAGAGAAAGGGGTCAGCTTCGTCAATCTCCAACAATCGGCGACTTCGCGGAAGAGTTTGGCAATCTCAACATTAAGTACGGGCACTGGGTTGTCCCTGAACAGATAGCGCGCTCTGTAATTGAGACAAGCACGCCTCCTCTTGCTCCAACAACGCGCCTTGCAGCGCCTGATCGACCGCTTCGGTGAGCGTTTTGGCCAGATCGGGATGTTGGCGCAGCAACCAGGTCGCAAAGTAAGTGAGACATGCATGCTCCGCTGTTGAGATCGCATCGAGACCAGGCTTCAAATTCCAGGGCGTGATGCGCCCGCCGCAACCGGGGCAATGCGTTAATTCGCTCCCTTCTTCAATCGGATAACCACAAATGTGCTTGTACAGATACGGCATAATGCTCCTCCTTTCGGATAGGTTCTAATTCAGCTTTCCAAGCTCTATAGTGCCATCAATGGTTTTAGCATACAGGAATTTGTTCTCCGTAGCCGTTGGCCTTGGTTTGCACTAACGCGGAAATGCGTTGGAAAAGTTGGAAAATGGTTGCGACAGCCATGCGCCATAAGCAAAATCTTCGGTTTCAGGGGACCTTCGATCCTGAGACGCAGAGTGTGACGCTTCATGACAAACGCCAACCTGGGGAACAGGATTGGCTCGACCTGGCAGCCGTGCATACGTTCTTAAACCATGGGGCAGTCTATGCTATGCCCCTCGAAGAAATGCCGGCAGATGAACCAGTAGCCGCTATTTTCCGCGACTAACGTAATCCCATTTGCTGCCTCATATCAGAAAAGAGATTTTCGCGCGTAGTACGCGCGAAAATCTCTTTTCTGATAATATAGACCTACTGCTAATCGCCCCCAGCGATATCTGCCCGGCGCAGAAGCTGAGCATTGGC
>JBJYXQ010000432.1:0-13071 GCA_046260035.1 Anaerolineae bacterium | reverse complement strand
AGCAATCCTACCACGACAACGATAACGAGTAACCGGTGCCAATTTCCAATCTTGTTCTGAAGCATGTTCCCTTTCATCGTATTCTACCTCCCAGTGAGATGTTCTATTTGTAATTCAGGCGACGTTACAAGTCGCCCGACCAATCCTACCAACGTATCGAGGGTCACCGGCTTCTCCAACAGTAAATCAGCGCCGGCCTCCTCAATGACATCGCCATACCATGATTCGCCAGTAACCAAAACCACATGCGTTCCATCTGCGGTCAACTTGGCGCGCTTTTCACGGACCATGTCGGTGCTTTTCTTTGTCCCCATGTGAATATCACACAGCAACACGGCAAACTTGTTCTCATCGACCAGGTGCTGCGCTTCAGCAAGAACGCCGGTTTCGGTGACACGGTAGCCGGCGCGCGAAAGCGCATTGCTATAAAGACGGCGCAGGTCCGTGTTGTCTTCAATAACCAAGATGTGCGGCGCATCTGTAGCGGCACTCAGGATGCCGCTGATAATCTCGCGGATTTTCTTGACGGTAAAAGGCTTGTCCACAAAAGCATCAAGGTTAAGATCGACGACCTGGTCACGCAGTGCATCGCTGCCATAGGCCGTCATCATAATGATGTGGGTATTTGACGATTGCTCCCGCACTACCCGCGCCAGGTCAACACCGCTCATACCCGGCATGCTGTAATCGGTAAGTAGCAGAATATACTTATGATTTTCCAGACAGGCCAGCGCCTCTGTCCCATTTTCGCAGGTATCTACCTCGTACGTAGGATTCAGTCTTTCAATGCTGGCAGCCAGGGTCAAGAGGACCGCCGGATCGTCATCGACAATTAGGATACGTTGGGTTGACATTGTGTTACTCTCTCCCTTAGACTGTTATCATATCAGGTAGCGCTGACACATCTATCCTTTGTCGTACAGCGCCAAAGTTTCTATGGCCACTTCTCGGATCTCCGAGAGCCGGATGGGTTTGTGCAAAACGCGCTGGATAGCACGCGCTGCGACTGGGTCTTGAATCAGATCGTGACCGTAAGCGGTGATCATAATGATGCCAGTGCCTGGATGATTTTTTTGGATACATGAAGCCAGTGCCACACCATCTAAATCGGGCATTTTGTAATCGGTGATCAACAAATCGAAGGGTTGTTCTTTGAATAGATCGAGCGCCTGTCGCCCGCTTGACGTGACCACGATTTCGCACCGAGGTAGTTTTTGCAGTCCCTCACGTAAAGTGAAAGCCACGCACTCTTCGTCATCGACGATCAAAATGCGCCGCAGAGCCCCGCTCCCGGTTTTAATGTGCAGCGGGCTTTCGGCAGGGTAAGGTGGGAGCTTAACCGTGAAGCAACTTCCCTGGCCCGGTTGGCTATCGACAGTGATCTCGCCTCCATGGGCGACCACGATACTGCGCGCCAGTGTGAGCCCTAGTCCCATGCCCCCATGCGCACGGGACAGCGCATCATCGAGTTGCTCAAACGGCGCAAACAACCGCGCCATATCTTCACAGGCGATGCCAATACCGGTATCACTGACCGATAAATTGACCCAGCCCTGATCGGCCCACAGATGTACACTGACGCGGCCTCCACGCGGGGTAAACTTAATTGCGTTTTCGACGAGGCACTCAAATACTAACTGCAATTGTTCGCCATCGCCAATGATGCGAGGCAACTCTGCCGACAGATGCAGCTCCAGAGCGATACCAGAGACTTCAGCACACGCACGCTGCGTCTCGACCACCTGCGTGATAAGACTCATCGGAGTAAGTAGCTGCTGGACAGATTTGTTCGCCTGAACGGCGAGTAATGTGCTAATCCGGGCTATAGTTTTTTTAAGTTCTTGCGTTCGGTTGACGATAATGCCCACCGCTCGCTGCTGTTCCGGCGAGAGCGTGCCAAGTTCACCGGCATAGAGCAAATCGGCATAGCCCATCAGTAACGCGAGGGGTGTCCGAAATTCATGCGATACGTTACGGATGAATGTATCATGAACTTTGTCCAGATCCAGTGTTTCAGCCAACTCTCTCCGATTGCGCACTTCTACCCGGGTTTGCTCAGGTCGGGTCATTGTCCTCTCCCACTATATAGAAGCTTCTGATATCGAGCCAGTAAAAATCTAACCTTGCATGCCTTGCCTTTGAAGCAGGGTTAGCTAAGGATACGATACCATAAATTGGTGGCTGGTACGTTAGGGTTTTGTGGTAGAAGTGTTGCAGAAGTGTTAGCAAATAGGAGAATGTGTTACGATTTGCTGACCGTGTAACCTACGCCGCGCACAGTTCGAATGACATCAGTGCGCCCGGTGGCATCTTTGACCTTTTGGCGGATCCGATAAATATGATAGCGAACAATATCCCGGGCCTCCCACACTTCGGCGGCATAGCCCTGGGCCTCACGGAGCAGTTCCTGGGGCGAAATCACACGAGGAGCCTCGCTGATCAGATAGGCAAGTACATCGAACTCGGTCGGGCTGAGCTCCAATAGCTCAGCATCCATCGTAATAACGTGACGTGTCAAATCTACAATCAAGCTGTCATGTTGGAGAAAGCGTTTCTGTTCGGCGGGCTGCGGATCGATAGACGGAGCAGCTTGCGCTGTGACGCGCAGCGCAGGCGTGGATTGTGGCGCGCCGACTTCCTGGATCGTGGCGCGCACCCCATCAAGCGTGCTGCTCAAGTGCTGTTCCAATTGCCACAGCAACTCACGCTGCCTCTTTTTCTGGCGCCGGTTGAGCAATCCCACACGAATACTTTCACGCAATTCAATGGTCTTACACGGCTTGAAAAGGTAGTCGTGCGCTCCCTGGCGCAGTGCCTCAACCGCGGATTCAAGTGAGCCATGCCCTGTGAGCATAATGACGACCGTGTCGGGTGCTTTTGTATGCAGCACTTTGAGCACATCGGTCCCACTGATCCCCCTCATCTTGAGGTCGATCAATGCCAGATCGAATTCCTCTTGTTCGATGTGCTTCAGCGCCACCTCACCACTCTCTGCCGCCACGACCGTATAGCCATCACGTTCTAACAGCTCTCGTAGGAAGAAACGAATACTTTCTTCGTCATCCACGATCAAGATCTTGGCATTTGTTCCGGTTTCCATAGTTCTCCTATGTTCTTCGGTGGATAAGGCTCTGTCATCTATATTACTCATTTTAAACAATTAGGAAAGTTGCGTGCGTTACAATTAGATAAAGATGTACAAAGTCATGGCGACTGACATCCATCAGGACAAAATCATGCGATAGGCAAAATGATGGTAAAGGTCGTCCCTTTGCCAACCTCGCTCTGCACAAGGATTTGCCCGTTGTGCTCCTGAATGATACCATAGCTAATGGAAAGCCCTAATCCAGAGCCGTGAGGTTTGGTCGTAAAAAACGGTTCGAACAAACGCGCCTGGACATCCGGCGGCATCCCAACACCGGTGTCGGTAAATTCGATGCTGACGCTTTCGTGATCGAGGATCGTACGGATGGTAAGATCCCCACCCTCAGGCATAGCGTCGATAGCATTAATCACCAGATTCAAGAAAACCTGCTTCAGATGATCGGGGTTGGCCACAACCAACGGTATAGCGGGATCCCAGATGCGTTCAACATTCACATAACTGTGCTGCAATTCCTTTCCACTCAATTCCAACACACCCTCCAGCGTTTGGTGAAGGTCGGTTGGAGTGTGTTCCTGGCCCGAGGGCCGGTAAAAATCGCGCACACGGCGCACGATGGTGGCAATGCGGTCGATTTCATCCTCGGCGATGTCCAGATAACGCTCAATTTTCTCCGGACGTGTAGGGCCTTCCAATTCCTCTTTCGCCAGCGTCAGGCAGCCCTGGATTGATTGCAAAGGGTTGTTAATCTCGTGGGAAATAGACGCGATCAAACGGCCTAGCGCGCCCATTTTCTCGCTATGAATCAACTTGACCTGCGTAGCTCGTAAGACCTGAATTTGATCAATCATTTCCTGGTACAAGCGCGCGTTGTCGATAGCAACCGCCGCAGAATTGGCTAACGCTTCCAGCAACTCGCAGTCGTGAGCATTGAAAGCGCCGTCAACTTTGTTGATGACTTCGAGTACGCCAATAATGTGATCCTTAGCAATAAGCGGTACAGCTAACAATGAGCGAGTGGTAATGCTGGTGAGGAGATCGATTTCATCGTAGAAACGGGAGTCCTGTTGAGCATCCGCCACGAGTGTAGAAGTCTTATGCTGCATAACCCAACCGGCAATGCCAGCGTCAAGCGAGATATGTTGTCCAAACAAGATGGCGGAAGTATGACTGTCAGCCACTGCAGCGAAGACCAAATCATCGCTTGAAGCATCGTAGAGTAAGACCGACGCATCTTCGGCATCGAGCAGTGTGTTGATCTGCACCAGCGTCTGCTGCAACACAGTATTAAGATCCAGATTGGCGGCCAAGACGTGAGTGGCACTGATAAGCGCGCCCAATTCACGCGTGTTGCGCTGCGTCTGCGCATAGAGACGTGCATTCTGTAAGGCTACGGCCGTCTGATTCGCCAGAGTTTGAAGCAAGAACTGATCGGTAGCAGTGAAATGATTCCGCGCCCCACTCTCGACATTTAAAACGCCGATGACGTTGGCGCGAATCTTCATCGGCACGCACAACTCGGAAAAAGTGGGCGGCGCCTCTTCATCGTGAGGCAGGTAGCGGGAGTCGTGTGTCACATCGGCAATATTGAGAACGTCCCCGCTTCGTGCCACAGCGGCAGAGATACCGTTTGAGCCATCCAACGGTAACAAACGTTCCACAGTCTCAACGCCATCCTGGTCAAGGAAATAATGAAATCGTAACGCATTGGCAGCCTCGTCGACCAGGCTGAAGCTGGCGAAATCGAAATCGATCAACTGCGCTGCGACTTCTAGAGCATAACGCAGGATCAATGTCTCGTCGTGTAGCAGCGTTTGATTCCACCCTAGTTGGTAGATCGCCTCAATGTTTTTTCCCTGGCGTTTGCGCTGTAGAATATCGAGTAATATCTCCTCTTGGAGTGGGAGCATATCGCTCTCGTTCGGCGTGACTTGTGAAGCATCGCTGGTCGTTTCGATGACAATTTCTGCTTCCATGAGTATACTATCACCTTTCATAGAAATGCTATCCGTACATAAATGTGCGCTTGTATGACACAATATCGTAGCCAGATTGTACCAGAATCTGCCCTAAAATACAGTTAAGAATACGTTTGAGTCGTTTGCGCAGTTTTTTGACTTTTTCATAAAGTTGGCTATAATACTCTGACCTATGTCACGACTGACATGTCATATTGAGAAAGCGCTAAGCGAAAAGTCTTAGGCGCTTGTTTTTTGCTGTCTAAAACCGGGGGTTAGGGAGATAGAGAATGAATCGTGATGAACGGATAACGGAAGCACGCACCTTTAAAGTCCTACGTATTAGTCTGGCTTCACCAGACGACATCTTATCTTGGTCCTACGGTGAGGTTACCAAGCCGGAAACCATCAACTACCGCCGGCTGCGCCCGGAAAAAGACGGGCTTTTCTGTGAAGCTATTTTTGGCCCCACACGTGATTATCAATGTTATTGCGGTAAATACAAGGGCATTCGTTATCGGGGCATCATCTGCGACAAGTGCAGCGTCGAAGTAACACGCAATTCGGTACGCCGCGAGCGGCTAGGCCACATCTCGCTGGCCGCACCGGTGGCACACATCTGGTACACCCGCCGTATCCCAAGCCACATGAGCATCCTGCTGGATATCAGCAAACGTAACCTCGATCGCGTCCTCTACTTTGCGCAATACGTGGTCACGTACGTGGATGAGGAAGCGCGCCAACGCGCCCTGAAGCGCATCGACGAAGAAGAGCGCCTGCGTATGTCCACGATGGATGACGCCGCCACCGACCGCATCGACGAACTTGAAGGCCGTTTAATCCAGGAAAAGAAGCAGATTGCGGCGGACCAAGAAGAAATCCGAGCTCAATTCGAAGAAGAACTCAACACCCGCACCGAAAAGATCCTCGGTGAGGCCAAGCGATTGCGCGACCGCCTCGACGGGATGATGGGACGTCAGTCGAATGAATCGATCGTCTTCGTGGCTACAGATACCGTAATCGTAGACGCCGATGACCTGGTGAACCGGGAGCACTACGCCGTGCTCAACGCTGTTGCGCAGGATGCACTGGATGCATTGGAACAAGAAATTCACCAACGAGAGACCGAAGCCCTTGAGCCTGTGACCGCGGAACCCACTGTCAACCCGCCGGATATCCAGGATGACATTCAGCACGTTCGCGACGAACTACAGGAAAAGACAAGTATCATCCGCAACCACTACGATGAGTTGCGCGAAGAACTGCTCAGCTTAGCCGAACGTCAGTTCTTTAATGAACAACGCTACCGCGAACTACGCCAACGCTGGGGACAGGTGTTCCATGCTGGCATGGGTGCCGAAGCCGTCTATGAACTGCTCCAGGCGCTGGAGTTGGATAGCCTATCTGAAGAACTGTGGCACGAAGTACGCTTTGGCCGTTCGGCGCAGCGACGCAAAAAAGCTACCCGCCAATTACGGGTCGTTGAGGCGCTGCGCAAGAGCAAGAACAAACCCGAATGGATGGTCTTGACCGTGCTGCCCGTGCTCCCACCGGAATTGCGCCCGATGGTGCAGTTGGATGGTGGGCGCTTTGCCACGTCGGACCTCAACGATCTCTATCGCCGGGTCATCAACCGTAACAATCGCCTCAAGCGTCTCCTGGAATTGGGCGCACCTGAGGTCATCATCAACAACGAGAAGCGCATGTTGCAGGAAGCCGTCGACAGCTTGATCGACAATAGCCAGCGCGGCAAGGCGATGAGCCGCCGTGGGCGGCGACAGCTCAAATCCCTGAGCGACCAACTCAAGGGGAAGAAAGGTCGCTTCCGTCGCAACCTGCTGGGTAAGCGCGTGGACTACTCCGGGCGCTCTGTCATCGTCGTAGGCCCACACCTGCAGGTTCACCAATGCGGCCTTCCCAAGACGATGGCGCTAGAACTCTACCGGCCCTTCATCATCCAGCGGCTTGTAGAATATAACTACGCTACAAACGTCAAGGCAGCCAAGCGCCTTATCGAGCGCCAGCGCCCTGAAGTGTGGGAAGTCCTCGAAGAGGTGATTCAGGACCGCCCCGTGATGCTCAACCGCGCGCCGACGCTGCACCGCCTCGGCATCCAGGCCTTTGAACCACTCCTGGTCGAAGGCAAGGCCATTCATCTGCACCCGCTGGTTTGCTCCGCCTTCAACGCCGACTTCGACGGTGACCAGATGGCGGTGCACATCCCGCTTTCGCGCAAAGCGGTCGAGGAAGCGCGCAAACTGATGCTGGCGTCGCACAACCTTCTCAAACCCGCCGATGGACAGCCGATCATCGGGCCGTCCAAGGATATGTGCATGGGCATTTACTACATGACCATGGACATGACGACGGCAAATGGCGAACCCAAGGCCTTTGCCGATCTAGATGAAGTGGAGATGGCCTATGCGCTGGGGACTGTCGGAATCCACGCCCCAATTAAAATCGCCCAGGTCTACGAAGACCGCACTGCACCAGAGCAACCCATTGAGACAACGGTAGGCCGTGCGCTCTTTAACCGCATCGTGCCAGACCCGCTGCGTTACATCAACCGACCATTGGACAAGGGCGATCTGCAAGACCTCATCGCACTGTGCTACCGGCGTATTGACGCCGAGACCGCCGTCGATTTTGCCGATGCCATCAAGACGATGGGGTTCCGCTACGCCACCGTTTCCGGCGTGACGATTTCGGTATATGACCTGACGATCCCAGACGAGAAGCAAGAAATTCTTGGCGATGCTACCCGTGAGGTAGGGGAAATCGAGCGACAGTATCGCCGCGGTCTGTTGACCGAAGAGGAACAGTATAATCGCACGGTTGAGATCTGGTCACAGGCCCGCGACCAAGTTTCCAAAGCTGTCTCCAACAATTTGGACCCCGACGGCCCCATCGCCGTGATGGCCCGCTCTGGCGCGTCCAAAGGTGGTTTTGGACCCATTGCGCAGCTTTCTGGAATGCGCGGCTTGATGGCCGACCCGTCGGGGCGCATCATCCCGCTGCCCATCCGCTCCAACCTGCGCGAGGGATTGACTGCGCTAGAGTACTTCATCTCCACCCACGGTTCGCGCAAAGGTTTGGCCGACACCGCGCTACGCACGGCGGACGCCGGTTATCTAACCCGCCGCCTGGTGGATACAGCACAAGACATCATCATCAACGCCGTCGACTGCGGGACACGCACCGGCATTTGGATTCGCCGCCAGGACAACATCGGCGGGCAACCGATCACGACACGCCTGCTTGGGCGTACTGCCGCAGCGCCGGTTGCACACCCGCGCACCGGGGAAGTGATCGTCGACAAAGACGAAGAAATCGATGAAGACCGGGCGGAGCTTATCAACCGGTTGGAAATCGAGGAAATTTACGTACGCTCGCCGATGACGTGCGAATTGGACCACGGCATCTGCGCGATGTGTTACGGGCGCGACCTGGGCCGTGGCGGCCTGGTTCAGATCGGCACCGCCGTGGGCATCATCGCGGCGCAATCCATCGGCGAACCCGGCACACAACTTACCCTGCGTACGTTCCATACCGGTGGTACGGCCTCGTCTAGCGGCGATATCACAAGTGGTCTACCACGCGTTGAGGAATTGCTAGAAGCGCGCAAGACGCCACACGGTGAGGCCGAAATCGCTGACCTGGATGGCGTCGTTCACGTCACCCGCGAAGGAGACGACGTCGAAGTCTCCGTCGTCGACAGCCAAGTTAAGCGGGTCAGCTACGACATCCCCGAAGAATGGGAAATTCTGGTAGAGGATGGCGATACAGTCAACCAAAACAACTTGCTGGCGCGGAGCAACGCGGAGGACGCGAAAGAACTACGAGCCAAGGCAAGCGGTCGCATCACTCGCGACGACCGGGACATCCTCTTGATCTACGAGACTCGGGAAGAGCACGAATACGACGTGCCACCGTCAGCGCGGTTGCTCGTCGCTGAAGGGCAGAAGGTTGCCGCCGGTACGCAGTTGTATGAGGGTGTGCCCAACCCCCACCGTATTCTGCAAGTTCAGGGCCGAGATGCAGTCCAGGTTCACTTGCTCAGTGAAGTGCAGCAGGTATATCGCTCGCAAGGCGTGAACATCAGCGACAAACACTTCGAGGTCATCATCCGCAAGATGCTCAGCCGGGTGCTGGTCACTGAGTCTGGGGATACCGAGCACCTGCCTGGTGACCTGGTGGATCGGGTGCAGTTCGAACGCCTAAACCGGCAGTTGGTAGAAGAGGGCAAGGCCCCGGCACGCGCGCGTCAGGTGCTACTGGGCCTCACCAAAGCCTCGTTGGCGACCGACTCGTTCCTCTCGGCGGCATCGTTCCAGCACACCATCAAGGTGCTCTCCAACGCCGCCGTCCGCTCCGATGAGGATATGCTCTATGGCTTGAAGGAAAATGTCCTTATCGGTAAGCTGATCCCCGCCGGTACCGGTTATCGCGGCGACATTGAGGGATCGGATGGGCCCATCGATGAATACGAAGGTGTGGCGATAGAGAAGGAGTTACCAAAGGGCACCCTGCTCAGCGATGAGGATGTGGAACCGGAGTCCTTCTTGCTCTCCGATCTGCAGCAACCTTTCCGCATCTAGCGTATATACAATAATCAAAGAAAGGGCGACTTAGTCAGTCGCCCTTTTTTTCTGCAACTCATTCCACACTCCTGCGTATATAAGAAACAGGATCAAACATATGGAAGAATGGTTGTTATTAGCCCAACGTGGTGAAGAAGCAGCAGTTAACCGTCTGGTGACAACATATCAACAGCCGGTCTTTAACCTTTGCTATCGGATGTTAGGTGAATACACAGAGGCCGAAGATGCCGCGCAAGAGGCGTTAGTCAAAGCGGTGCTGAATCTGCATTCCTTTGACCCTGAGCGGCCCTTCAAGCCATGGGTGCTGCGCATCGCCTCGAACGAGTGTATCGACCGCATACGGCGGCGCAAACCCGTCGTCTCCTTAGATGGAATGGGCGAAGACGGCGCCTGGGAATGGAAAGCCGGACACAGTCCCAATCCCGAATCGGAGATGCTGCATCACGAGCGAGAGGTACAGATTCAGGAGATGTTAGAGAATTTGGCGCCGCTGGACCGTAATGTAATTACTTTATTTTATTGGGAAGGACTGTCATATGCCGAAATCAGCGAGATAACAGAATTAAGCATTTCCGCGATTAAATCTCGGCTTTTCCGTGCTCGCCGGGCTATGGCACAGCTTATTGTTGGCTCAAATATAATAGAGGAGGAAAGATATGTCGCATGAACCGATCGCTGATATGCATAGCGATGCCTGGTGGATGCGCGTATGTGAAGGCGAGCTCTCTCCGCAGGAGGAAGCACGCTGGCAGGCGCACCTCGCGCAGTGTGAGGCTTGTCGAAAGGAATGGGCAGCACTAACGCAAGTCGATGTACTCTTGCGAACAGCCGCACCACCGCCTATGCTTGCACCAGATTTCACCGCGCACACCGTCGAACGCATCACCCATAAGCAGAAACTGCGTCATATGTTACGATTTGTAGTTGGTATGTTGGTCCTGGGACTGGTGGCCTGGGTCGGATGGTCATACTTTGGCGTGACGCTAGCTAATGTAGTGCACGCGCTTGATGTCATGATTTCAGGCCGCCAGGTTCTCTTCGCCGCGTTGATGCGCACACTTGTAGGACTCGCAGTGACGGTGAAGGCGCTGCTGCCCCTGCTACTCGGTTTAGCCGGAGCCCTGCTTCTATTTCTGATGCCCAACAGCATTCTTGCCAGCGTGGTCGTGGTATGGTACACGCGCCGCAAGCGTGCCGCCGGCAATGCCGCATAGAACCTATCCGAAAATTCGCCACAACTAGGTGTATCCATCCTGACGGCTCCGGGCTGCGGGATGTTTGATATAAGAAAAAGAACAAAGAGAAAAAAGGAGATAGATGATGAAACGCTTGATGTTTACTTTGGTTCTGGGGATGTTACTCGCCGCCGTTGCCTTACAGCCCGCGCCGGTTCTGGCTGCGCCAGGCTCGCAAGGCGATGGTAACGTCATCTTCGGTCCCTACACGCTGGCTGCCGGGGATTCAGCCTCCGGCGACCTGACGGTGTTTGGCGGGCCAGTGACGCTCAAGTCCGAGTCCGATTTCAACGGGGACCTGACTGTCTTTGGGACAGCCGACGTACAAGAATCGGCTAGCCTGAACGGCACACTCGTTGTCTTTGGGGACGCTGACGTTGCCGGCGATGTCGATGGGGATGTGTTCACCATGGGCGCGTTGGTGCTACGCGAGACAGCCTACGTCAGCGGTGATGTTTCGGCAGCAGGAGCCATCAATCAACAGGATGGCGCTGTGGTCGATGGCGACATCAGCCCGATGAGCGAGCGCGGGTTCGATTTCGACGGAGACTTCCCCATCGAGGTTCCTCAACCCTTTGCCGGCCCAAGTGTCACTGTTCGTTCACGGCCTTTGTGGGTGCAGGGATTATGGGCGACAGTGAAAGCCATCGCTGCTGTCGTGATATTGAGTTTGCTGGCCCTGGTCATCGTCAGTATCTGGCCCCACCAAACCGAACGGGTGGAACGGGCTATCGAGGAAGCGAGCCTGACCTCATTCGGCATGGGGTTGCTCGTTTACCTGATCGCGTTCGTAGCGTCGGCGATTCTGGCCATAACGATTTGCCTCAGTCCATTTGCACTGCTCGGCTGGCTGGTCATCGGTGTGGGGCTGCTGCTGGGATGGGTAGCCCTGGGATCGATGCTGGGCAAGCGAATACTCGTGAGTATTTTCAACCAGCCACAGCCGCAACAGGTCGCGGCAGCGGTGCTCGGTACGGCAGTGTTAACGCTGGTGCTGGCGATGACGCGCGTCTTCTGGCCGATCCATGGAATCTTGATGTTCGTGCTGATCCCCCTGGCATCCGGAGCAGTCTTACTGACACGTTTCGGGACGATGCCTTACTCAACCCAGGGCGGCATACTCACCTCACCCCACACGCCGAAGCCACCGCGCCCTGCAGCAGAGCCTATCGTGCCGGCGCCAATGCCATCCTCGACGCCACCAACGACAACGCCTCCCGCTCCCGATGCGGATGACGATGACGCAGCCGCTCCCGCTGCCCCAGCAGGCGTAAGCCCGTTCGATGAGGCGGAGAAATCTACCGAAGAAGGTTAAGGCCCACAGGGTCAAAGCCTGCAAAAGAATAACATGTGGTCACAAGCGACCGAGAGAATCTCTCGGTCGCTTTGACTTCTGGGCAAGGCTATCGCATTTTAAGTTTCCCCCTCTCCTGCGCTTTGCGCAGGAGAGGGGGAAAGCTTTTTCTGTGTGTTTTTGGGTGCGCGACGCGCACCCAAAAACACACACCTTGATTTTCTCGCCCCTTCCTGCATGCGGGAAGCGGGGCCAGGGGGGAATAGATTATGTCTCGCCAAACCATAGACTTATACAATCAAATGCGATAGCCCTGGACTTCTGGAAGCTATTGCCTATGCTGTAGGGAGGACTATAATAGGATACATATCTTGTTCCAGTGTATTTACAGCACAGAAGTTTTGGTAGGTACACAAATGCAGTTCGCCTGAAACTTCTCCAGATCAGTAAATGAGGTGATCTATGGATAATCGCTACGAACGTCAGATGGTGATACCAGAAATTGGAGCGGTGGGACAGGAGCAGTTGCGCCAGTCACGCGTACTCGTCGTTGGAGCCGGGGGGCTAGGATCATCCATTCTATTCTATCTGGCCGCGGCAGGAGTTGGCACGCTAGGCATCGCCGATAACGATCAGGTTGCCCTCTCCAATCTCAATCGACAGATCCTCTATGTCACCCACGACATCGGGCGAAGCAAAGCCCTCACAGCTGTGCAGCGGGTGCGCGCGTTGAATCCAGAAGTCAAAGGCATCCCCTACGAAGTGCGCGTTTTGCGCGAAAATGGCCTGGAGTTGGTACAGCAATACGACCTCGTCGTAGAGGCCAGCGACAACCTGGAGACCAAAGCACTGATGAACGAACTATGCGTGCACGCCGGCG
>JBJYXQ010000431.1:7339-11868 GCA_046260035.1 Anaerolineae bacterium | reverse complement strand
ATGTGATACGTCTGCGGGAACAAATCCACCGGCTGGACCCATTGCAGGGTGTAGCCATGCTTCACCAACCTACGGGCGTCGCGGGCCAACGTCGCCGGATCGCATGAGACGTAGACAATGCGTTTAGGCGCTTGCGCTGCCAGCGCGTCCAGCGCTTCCAGTTCCAGGCCGGTACGTGGCGGATCGACGACCGCCGCATCGAGCTTGTGCTCGATTGTCGGCAACACATCCTCCACCGCCCCCTGCAGGATTGTGACGTTATCTGCCCCTGCCAGGTTATGCATTGCATCGGCAACGGCCACCGGATACGCCTCGATGCCGGTCACGGTACCGGCTTCCTCGCTTAGGAAAGCAGTGAACAATCCTACGCCGCAATACGCATCCAGCACTTTCTGATACCCACGCAGTTCCAGCGCCTCCATCACCAGACCGACCAACTGCGTTGCCTGCGCGGAATTGACCTGATAAAAGCTCGTCGCCGAGATGCGGAACTCGCGCCCACCGGCACTCTCCATGATGTAATCCAGGCCGATAAGTGGCGCGATGGCATCATCGTGTCGTATCTGCACCACAGACAGCGGGAAGTCCACCTCCAGCGAGGGCGATTCCTCTTCCTTCGCCTGCAACACCACCATCAGATCGCCGGTCGCAGTCCCAGCGCGCAGTTCCATCCACTCCAACTCCGGATAGACCATATCCAGCGATTGCCACAGATTGCTCAGCAACGGGTGCAGGATTAAACAATCGTCGATGGGATAGACATCGTGACTGCGCGCGGAGAGGAAGCCAAGCCGTCCCTCAGCGTCAGCGTGAAAGAGCGCGTGATTGCGGTACTCCCACCCCGTTTCATCGGGGATCGGTTCGAGGATCGGCGGTTCTTGGAATTTGCCGATGCGCTGGAACTGATCCATCACTACCAATCCCTTGATACGGGCCTGCACCGCGTAATCGATATGTTGCCATTGACAACCACCGCAGGCGGTTGGGCCGAAATACGGGCACGGCGGTTCGACGCGGGCCGGCGAGGGCTCCAGCACTTCGAGCAGGCGTGCGTGGGCGTAGCGCCCGCGATCATCGACGATTTCGGCCCGCACCCGCTCACCGGGAATGGCGTAAGGGACGAAAATCGCGCGTCCTTCGTGGCGTCCAATGGCATCACCGCCGTGGGCCATCGCGTCTAGCGTCAGAGTGATTGCATCAGGCATTGTAAACTCCTGGGAATTAGAAGTGAGAAATTAGAGATTAGAAATGGGTAATCGTTATACGCAATGTTGTCTTTCGATGCTCTAATTATACCAGCGGATATTGAAGTTGGGTATCCTTGTTGATCGCTAACTGCTGATAGCTGAACGCTTACCTTGCATCCTACATCTTGCACCATTTATCCCGCATCTCTTGCGAAAAACGCTGTCTATGGTATACTCACCATCACTACTGACCACTGGCCGAAACGAAATCGGAAAACGCTCGGTTGGTTCTCTAAATGAAGGAGTATATAGGCGTGTTAGAAAAAGAAGAAAAGCAGGAAATTATCAAGGAATATGCCTTGTCGGCAGATGATACCGGTTCACCGGAAGTGCAGATTGCGTTACTCACGCATCGCATCAACGACTTAACCGACCATCTGCGGGCCCACAAACACGATGAAAATTCGCGGCGCGGGCTGCTGAAGATGGTGGGGCAACGCCGCCGCCAACTAGCCTACTTGCAGAAAACGGACCGTGAGCGCTACCGGAATCTCATCCAACGACTCGGTTTGCGCAAATAAAAACCGGTTCACGATTCAACATGCCGAACGAGTAGATGCGGAAACTGCAAAGCAGTTTCATCCATCTACTCGTTTGTCTGTACCATAAAGTGTGTATTATCGTCCTTGCATAGAAGCGCAAAGCTACAAGCAAGGTTAATCAAAAAATTTAAGTAAGATAGATCCGGCTTAACCGCTCGACCTCTCGTAGAAGGTGGGAATTGGGGTTTGGGGTGCAACGCCGCATAGCGGTGTACAACAGCCCCCAGTTTCTAACCTCCGACGCCTGGTTAGTGGATGAGGCGGAGTCACAACAACAGGAGGAAAAACTGTGTTAGAAGAACGTACATTTTCAACGAAGCTGGGTGATCATACTATCACCCTATCCACCGGCAAGATCGCGCAACTCGCGGGCGGCTCGGTCATCGCCCAGAGCGGCGATACGGTGTTGCTGGCAACGGCCACGATGTCCCACACTCCACGTGAGGGCATCGACTTTTTCCCGCTAACTTGCGATTTCGAGGAGCGGCTTTACGCCGTCGGGCGTATCCCCGGCTCCTTCTTCCGCCGCGAAGGACGGCCCTCCGAACAAGGCATCCTGACCAGCCGCCTGATCGACAGGCCCCTGCGCCCGCTCTTCCCCAAAGACCTGCACAACGACGTGCAAGTCATCGTCACCCCCCTGTCGCAGGGCGAGGAAAACTACGCCGACATCCTGGCCGTCACTGCGGCCTCCGCAGCGTTAACGATCTCCGATGTCCCCTTTGAAGGGCCGGTTGCCGCGGTGCGCATCGGCTACATCGACGGCGCACTGGTGGTCAATCCCACCATCTCACAAATGCAGAACAGCGACCTGGACCTGCGCGTCGCCGGCAGCGCCGACGCCATCATCATGGTCGAGGCTGGCGCGAACGAAGTCGAAGAAGAACTGATGGTTGAGGCCATGCAATTGGCCCACCGGTCCATTCAGGACGTCATCGAACTCCAGAACGAGATGCACGCCGCAGTGGGTAAGTCCAAAAGAGACTATCCCTCCTTCAAGCTGCCGGAAGCCCTCAAGGCTCGCATTGCCGCCCTCGTTACCGAGGACATTCAGAATCTCCTCGCGACCTCACCCCTGAAAGGCGAGCGTATCGAGGCCGTGGATGCTCTGCGCGATGGCGCAAAGACAAAAGTGGCCGAAGAGGCCGAGGCTGAGGGTTGGACTGATGCGCAAATCGGCGAAGCGTTTGAAGACGCGCTCAAAGCCGTCATCCGCCGCCGCATCCTGGATGAAAACATCCGCCCCGATGGGCGCGACCAGCGCACCATCCGCCCATTGAACGCCGAGGTCCATCTGGTACCCCGGCCGCACGGCAGCGGTCTGTTCACCCGTGGCGAGACGCAGGCCTTGAGTCTGTTGACATTGGGGATGCCCAACGAGGAGCAGGAGATCGACGATCTCTTCCCCGAAGACACCAAGAGCTACATCCACCACTACAACTTCCCGCCCTTCTCCACCGGCGAGACGTGGCCGCTGCGTGGACCACGCCGCCGCGAGATCGGCCACGGCGCACTCGCCGAGCGCGCGCTCGTGCCTGTGCTGCCGTCTAAAGAAGAATTCCCTTACACCATCCGCGTCGTCAGCGAAGTGATGTCCTCGAACGGCAGTACTTCCATGGCCTCCACCTGCGGCAGCACGTTGGCCCTGATGGATGCCGGTGTGCCGATCAAAGCCCCAGTTGGCGGTATCGCGATGGGCCTGGTGAGTGATGGTGAGCATTACCGCGTCCTCACCGACATCCAGGGGATGGAAGATCACCTGGGTGATATGGACTTCAAAGTCACAGGGACGCGCCAGGGCATTACAGCCCTGCAAATGGACATCAAAATCAAGGGTGTCACCCGCGAAATTCTCACCGAGGCGCTGGCGCAGGCCAAACAGGCACGCGAGCAGATTATTGACGTGATCGAAGCGACGATTCCAGCCCCGCGCTCGGAACTCTCGACTTACGCACCCAAGATGCTCAGCACCAGCATCGATCCTGAGAAGATCGGCGCGCTCATTGGCCCCGGCGGAAAGAACATCCGCGCCATCCAGGCGGAGTACGAGGTTAAGATCGACGTCGAAGAAGATGGCACGGTCTTTATCGGAGCAGCCGGTGGGGACGGCGCGCAGAAAGCGCTCAAATACATCGACACGATGATGGAAACACCTGAAGCCGGGAAGATCTACACCGGCAAAGTCGTGCGCGTCGCCGACTTCGGCGCCTTCGTAGAGATTCTGCCAGGCACCGACGGAATGGTCCACATCTCCCAGTTGTCCGATACACGCGTCAATCAAGTCACGGATGTTGTCAATGTGGGCGACGAAGTCATGGTGATGCTCACCGATGTCAGTCCCGACGGCAAGCTCCGGCTGTCACGCCGGGCCGTGCTGGAAGGGTGGACGTTGGAAGAAGCCCGAGAGCAGGATTCCCCGCGCTCCAGCAGCAGCGGCCGCCGCAACAACAATCGCCGCCGCCGAAATTAACGTAGTTCTCAACCCGTGCTTGCTATGGGGCAAACCCGAAGGGAGCGCCCCATAGAGAATGTCCCAAAGGGGGCGACAATAATCGTGCACGGGATTTCATTCAAAATCCATAGATGAAAATGAGGTAGACACAATGGGTAACGAGCCGAAGGTTCAAACACTGGGTGAAACTGAAAATTACGTGGTCTGGGTCTCGAACGAGCCGGAAAGTGACGAAGAACTATATCATATCGAACTGTCAAACGTCACACTGCACCTCTTCCCGGAAGA
>JBJYXQ010000431.1:0-7239 GCA_046260035.1 Anaerolineae bacterium | reverse complement strand
CGCGCGTTTTGTATAAGTAGCTTTTTCGGCTATTTTTGTGTTATAATGAAAGCGAGAGAGAAAATAGGTCGTGAGTGTCGATCATTGGGAAATTGCACGCGAAACTTTGCGTTAATAGTTGTGGGACACATTTGAGGGTAAAATCATGGTCGATCCACTAGAGAGATTTACACCAGCAGCGCAAGAGGTTCTACGCTTCGCGCAAATCGAAGCCACGCGCATGCGCCACGCGACGATTGGGCCGGAGCACATCCTGCTTGGTCTTTTGCTTGAAGGCGAAGGCATCGCCGGACGGGTACTGCGCGATATGGGACTGCGCGCCGTGCAGGCGCAACAAACGGTGGCACGCCTTTCTAGCGCTGCCCCGTTGACCGCGCTGGAACCGGAGTTACGCCAATCCACCAAAACCTTGATCCAAATGGCAATCGACGAATCGCAGCGCCATCAAAGCGCCGTCGTCGATACCCAACATCTTCTGTTGGCGTTGCTCCAACAGCACGAAGGCGTCATCATCGCCGTCCTCACCCAGGCCGGGCTTTCCGTCGAAGCCATACGCCGGCGTGTCGAACGGTTGACCCCAAGCCGTACTGCTGAATCGACGGTACGCAAACCTACCCCACGTGGGTCGGAACGCACCCAGGATTCAGTGCTGACCAACGTCGCGGTCGATCTGACCCGCTTGGCGGAAGAGTCCAAACTCGATCCTGTCATCGGGCGGCACACAGAAATCGAGCGCGTCATTCAGATTCTCGCACGCCGGACTAAGAACAATCCGGCGCTGATCGGGGAACCGGGCGTCGGTAAGACAGCGATCGTCGAAGGCTTGGCGCAGCGCATCGTTTCCGGCGGCGTGCCCGGCCCCATCCTGGGCAAGCGCCTGATGCAATTGGACATCGGTGCGCTGGTCGCAGGCACAATGTACCGAGGCCAGTTCGAGGAACGTCTGAAGCGCGTCATCCACGAGTTGAAAGACAGCAACACCATCGTCTTTATCGACGAACTTCATATGCTGGTCGGTGCAGGATCGGCAGGATCGTCGATGGATGCTGCAAATATCCTCAAACCGGCGCTCGCGCGCGGTGAACTGCAATGCATCGGCGCGACAACGCTGGACGAGTATCGTAAACACATCGAATCGGATCCGGCGTTGGAACGGCGTTTCCAGCCGGTGTTCGTGGATGAGCCAACGGTCGAACAGACCATCAGTATTTTACGCGGTATCAAACACGCTTACGAGCTACATCACAATCTGCACATCAGCGACGAGGCACTTGAAGCAGCGGCACGGCTGTCGGCGCGGTACGTCCCGGATCGTTTCTTGCCGGACAAGGCCATCGACGTGATGGACGAAGGTGCATCACGCGTCAAAATGTACAAATCCCCCATTTCCATCCAACTGCGAGAAGTGTTTGAGCAACTGCAAGACTTGCGCCTGAAGCGGGCACAGTTAGAGGCCCAGAAAAAACACCACACGCTGGTCGAATTGGAAGTCGAAGAGAAGGAACTGGAGAACAAAATGGAGGAGCTCCGGCATCTCCAGGGTATCCAGGATGACGGCTTAACGGTCAATCCCGAAGATGTCGCCGAAATCATCGCGATGTGGACGGGCATTCCGATGAACCAGATCGCCGAAGCGGAATCGCAGCGGCTATTGCAGATGGAGATGGAACTGCGCCAGCACATCGTTGGGCAGGATGAAGCCATCGACAAAATCGCCCAAGCGGTGCGCCGAGCGCGCGCCGGCCTGAAGGATCCTCGGCGTCCTATCGGTTCCTTCATCTTCCTCGGTCCTACTGGCGTGGGCAAAACCGAGCTTGCCAAGGCGCTGGCGACGTTTATGTTCGGCAGTGAAGACTCACTTGTCCAACTTGATATGTCGGAGTTTATGGAACGCCACACGGTCTCCCGCCTGGTGGGTGCGCCTCCCGGCTACGTCGGTTATGACGACGCCGGACAGTTGACCGAGACGGTAAGGCGACGGCCTTACTCCATCGTGGTCTTCGATGAAATCGAGAAAGCCCACCCCGATGCGTTCAATATGCTGCTGCAGATTATGGAAGAAGGCGTGTTGAGCGATGCCAAAGGCCGCAAGGTCGACTTCCGCAACACCATCGTCATTATGACCTCGAACATCGGCGCAGATGAAATTATGCGGCAAGGCAAGCTAGGGTTTGCGTTGGAAACCCTGGAGACTGACGCGGAGCAGTCCTACAAGGATATGAGCCAGAAGCTTCTGAACAGATTGCGCAAACTCTTCAGGCCGGAATTCCTCAACCGGGTCGATAGCGTGATCGTGTTCCACGCATTGAGTCACGACGATATCCGGGCGATCGTTCTGCTGGAGATCGACAAGCTGCGCGAGCGTATCCAGGACAACAATCTGGGCTTGAGGCTCAGCGAGGCGGGACAGGAATGGCTCGCCACCCACGGGTACGATCCCGAGTACGGCGCGCGTCCTCTCAAGCGTCTCATCCAGCAGGAAGTGGAGACCCCGCTTTCCGACAGGTTGCTGAACGGAGAATACCAAGCTGGCGACATCATTCTGATAGATGCTGACGACGATGGTATCCTTTTGCAACACGCTGAAGAACCGGAGCTGATGATTGAATTGTAGTCAGTAGACGGTAGACAGAAAACGGGGCGAGTGAATAACACTCGCCCCTATTTTATGCCAGCCCCCTGATCACATCAGGGCTCTTCATCCGGTGCGTTCGAATCAGCGGCGCGAGGATGGGCTCGTAGATAAATCTCCCGGGCGCGCTTTTGGGTCACGTTAGCATAAATTTGCGTCGTCGCCAGATTTTCGTGGCCGAGAAGTTCCTGGACGACGCGCAAGTCAGCGCCACCGTCGAGCATGTGCGTGGCGAACGTATGCCGCAGCAGGTGCGGCGTCACCGTCTGGTCAATGCCGGCGAGAACACCCGACT
This sequence comes from Anaerolineae bacterium, assembly GCA_046260035.1. Taxonomy (GTDB): domain Bacteria; phylum Chloroflexota; class Anaerolineae; order B4-G1; family SLSP01; genus DSWT01. The sequence goes on along the minus strand of JBJYXQ010000431.1, from coordinate 4,312 downwards.
GCCGCACAATCTCATCCACCGAGCGCACGGATAGCCGCCGTCCAAAACGATTGAGAAACAAAGCATTCGTTGGACGACGCTCCCCTAACTGCTCCGGACGTCCTACATCAATGTAGGTTCGCAGCGCCGCCACTGCCGGGCGACCGAGCAGGACCAGCCGCTCCTTGTTTCCCTTGCCGATGACGCGCATCTCTCCGCTGTGCACGTCTATGTCGCGCACATCCAAAGCGGCCAGCTCAGCAACCCGCACGCCGGAAGCGTAAAGCGTTTCGAGGATAGCACGATCGCGCATCCCTTTTGGCTCTGTACCGTCAGGGACAGCCAACAACTGCTGCACTTCTTCGATGGTGAGATAACGAGGCAAACGGCGCGGAACGCGCGGCGCGTAGATGCGGCGGAAGAGGTTCTGTTCCCAGGCTTTGTGGTGCACCAGATAGTCGCCAAAGGCGCGCAGCTCAAAGACACGCCGTGCGATGCTGGCCCGCGCGTACTCGGCTTCGGCTAACTCCTGCAGATAGTCGCGCACCAGATCACGGTGCAGCCCGTCCAGGGTATGGATTCCCTGCTCGGCGCTGTAATCGAGGAACTGTCCGATGTCGGTACCGTAGTTTTTGACAGTGTAGGGTGAGGCATTGTCGCGCTCCAACGCCTCGAGGTAACGCTCCAACCACGCGCGTAAAGTGTCCATTCTTAACGACTATTCAGGTTTTCTACTGCTCGGCCTTAAGTTTATCGTAGATGCTCAGGATGTTGGCGATATGCAGGCGGTGGCTGGCGATGCCTAGCGGCACCCGCTCCAGGCCACAGTCCTCCAAGGGGACGCCCCAAATCTCTTTACGGTCGCGTCCTTGCCGTAAGGCAGTCTCAGCCTTCTTGTGGACACACTCCAGATAGCTTATGTAGCGATCCATCACGACCTGGATCTCACCACGCAAGATGACCTCACCATGACCTTGCACAATCGTCTCCGGAGCCAGCTTCTTGATATATTGCAACGTCTCGATCGCACGCGCCCAATCACCATCCGCGATGATGGGAATCGCCATAACCGCGTCCCCGGTGATGAGGATTTCTTCCTCTTCCATCAAGACGCCGATGTTATCTTCCGTGTGGCCTGGCAATGAGAACAACCGGAAACGCTTGTTTCCTGCACGCAATAGCAATTCACCTGTGTCAAAGGTGATGTTCGGAATGCGCAAGTTGACCTCGGCAAACGTCGAATCGCTTTGCCGTGCCTCATCGAGTGATGATTGGCCAACTTCTAATAGCTTTTTGCGACACAATTCGTGCGCGACAACGTCGATGGTTTGCGGAAAAGCAAATACCCCATAGACATGGTCCATGTGATGGTGGGTCAAAATCGCGGAGTGAAATTTCGGTCCGACCCGCACTTCAAGAAAGCGTGCGATTTGTTTGGCTTCGTCCGGGAAGGGAAGCCCATCCACAAGGACGATCCCTTCCTGCGTCACTATCGCCACAGAGTTGACTAAAGCGTAACGATCACTGGTGAAGAGATAGATCTCCTCGGAGACTCGTTCCCAATACATACAATCCTCAATCCCAAAAATAATAAGCGGCGAAACAACACCGCACGAAATCCTTACCCCACAACGCCGTGGGGAAGGGAAATAGTTTCGCCAATTGATTGACGGAACTCTTCGCGAAGCATAACACAAGCGAGGTGGAAAGTCAAGGTTACTTTACATAACAATAGAAGAATACCGGCAATAAAAAACCACGCTTATAAACAAGCGTGGTTTTTTTGTTGCGAATAAGTTCAGCCCCGCCGTGCCGTGGACCGCTGGTTTTGACCCTGCTCACGCAGGTGGGGTCCTGCCGAACGGCTCAGCCTTGCCCGAAGGCTATCGCGTCGTCGCTCTTGGACAACAGACCCCTCTTTATCAAAATGTTGGCTCAAAACCCCGTGTCGGTTTCACGAACACGGCAGGTGTAGCGGTATAATACCACAATTCAAGAAGATGACAACTCTCTAAAAGCCAGAGAGCACACGCCGCAGTACACGCAACCAGTTTCCACCCAAAATCGCGGTGATATCCGCATCCGCGTAGCCGCGCTCGGCCAACAGGGCACCAAGCTTGCCCAAATCCGCACTGGACTCCACGCCCTCGGGGACCGCTTCTTGCCCGAACCCGCCGTCGAAGTCCGAACCAATGCCGACAAACTGCGCGTCACCTGTAATCTGGCAGATGTGGTCGATAACCTCGACAAGGCGCGTAAGAGGCAAGCGCGCGTCGCCGGGACGCCAATCTTCATCCAACATACGATTAAAGGGAATCACACCTATCACGCCGTCGCAGTCGGATATCCGGCGGATCAGCACGTCGGACAGCATGCGTGGGCGATCTACAAAAGCGCGCGGGTTGGCATGCGTCGCTACCACCGGTCCTGGGTAACGATCCAGAACCTCGTAAGCCGCTTCATCCCATAGATGGCTGAGATCAAGCAGCAGGTTGTAATCGGCCATGGTCACGAGCAACTGCCGCCCGTCATCGGTCAGAGGACCAGGCGCCGCGTTACCGCCAGCATAGCGCGTCCCCATCGACCATGTCAACCCGACGCCGCGCAGACCGCGTTCCGCCCACCATTCCACCTCGCCTGGCTCGCGGATCGGCTCCGCGCCTTCCATGACAACAAAAATGCCCATTTGCGGCTGCTCCGTATCCCAGGAAGCCAACACCGCCTCCATATCAGCGACTGTGTTTAGGAGAACAATCTGCTCATTTTCGTCAGCCAGACGCCGATAGTAGTCAAGTTGAAGCACGGCGTAGCGGTGAGCCTCTTGCGAGGTGTGATAAGCTTGCGGTTCGCGCGAACCTTTGAAACCCGGCGCGACGAAGAGGCTGCCGCCCACAATCGCCACACGCCCTTCAAGGAGCGCAGGCACTGTGGTCATGCACGTGCCGGCCGGACTACCGGGCGGTGGCGTTACAACTTCGAGATGGCGAATCTCTTTCACAGAGCGCAATAAATCACGTCCCAGGACCACGGCGTTGTAGGCCAAATCAAGATGCGCATCGACAAGAATAGGTTTCATAGATCCTCCAAGAAATCATCTACTGACCCAAACCCAAATATGAAAAAACTGAAATTATTCCGATGTCTTTACAGGCGTAGAAAGTTTAGCCAAATACATTCGGGTCAGTAACAGTCATTGAACTCATCAACGACTTGCCTGCATACTCTACAGGAGTATACTCGTTTTCAGAAAAAATGGAGGTTGAAGCTATGGAGAATGACAAACAGCGATTTCTAGTTGTAATCGAAGGGCCAAATGAGGGTCAGGCTTATCCGTTACAGGACATGGTCTGCACGATAGGCCGTACAGCCGATAACACGATCGTCATCGACAGCACACGCATTTCGCGCCACCACACCCAGATCCGGTTAGCAGAAGGAACAACAGGGACCACTGCCATTGTCGAGGATATGGGGAGCACAAACGGCACGTGGGTTAACCATCGCCAACTCACCGGCCCACACCAGTTGATGCCGGGTGACGTCATCACTCTGGCGGATTACATCACCTTCCGCTATGAGGTTGAAGACACGTTATCCACAGCGAAACTCGCACCAACGATGCCCGGCAGCGCTACGCAGATGATGGACGACAGCACGCCTTATCCCCCCCCACCCGACTACGAAGAAACCTATCAAGCGCATCCGGAGAGTTCTACCACACCCACTAACCAGCCCTTTATCCAATTCGGTTCTGCACAACAAACAACTTCCCCATCACAACCATCGTCCGTACCACAGCAAGCGTGGACGCCACCGCCTAGCCCACCACCTGCTGCAGCACCTCCAGCCAAACGCTCAAAATGGGTCTACGTCATCGTCGCCATTCTGCTTGTTTTGATCTGTATCTGCCTGGGTGTAGCCATATACCTATGGTTTGCGCCCGTAACATTTTGGGAGAGCGTCTTCGATTTGTTCAATATTCCTCTCCCGTAAGATCAAAAAAGTCCTGCGCCCGACGCGAAATCGCGTCGGGCGCAGGACTTTGTAGGAAACAGCCTTTGCCGCTGTAGTGAGAGAGGGTTTACAGCTTAACCAGTTTTAACGCCAGGTCCGCCGTGGTCAGCGGCTTGACTTTGTGCGCAACCTTAGCCAGACGCCCTTCTTCGTCGACGCCAAAGTGACTGCGGATAATGCCTTCGTACACTTTACCGTACATCTTCTTTTCGCCCCACGCACCATACGCCTCGGCGACCCGGTGATCCGGATCCGAGAGGAGAGCAAAAGGCAACGCGTACTTTTCGCGGAACTTCACCAGTGCCTCCGGTTCATCAGG
>JBJYXQ010000430.1:0-5144 GCA_046260035.1 Anaerolineae bacterium | reverse complement strand
TAACACGCGTCGTCGCGCGGCGGCTCCATGTCCTGCAACTGGAGCTTGAGCGCATCCACGGAGATGAGGATCTCCCAGAATGAAAGCGCCAGCGAGAGCAACATCAGCACCAGCGCCGCGCCGAACACCAGTTCACCGGCGAGCATCTGCCCGGCGAATAGCAGGAACATGCACAGCACGCAGCCGAACAGGCTGGCGATGCCCAATGCCTGCATATCGCGGATGATATAGACACGTCGCCGCAGGTTCGACAACTGCCCCGCCACGCCGGGATCCGGCTCGGTCTGGTAACGGCGATGCAGTTCCCGAATCAGGTTGGCGAGCGCGAGGAAGCGATTGGTGTACGCCAGCAACAAAAGCGATAGCGCCGGGAACAACAAAGCGGGAGTGGTCAAGGTCAGTTCCATTGGATGATTACCTGTCTTGCTCTTCTGAGCTGTATGGCAGCAGGTCCCGCAGGGCAACGATCACATCCTCCCGCACCATCACTTCTGCGGCGCTGTTCTCATCGTGCAACTGGCTGATGAATTCCCGGCAGCGCCCGCATGGCGGGATGACGCTGCCATCCCAAAGGACCGCTACCATCTTCAGCACCCGGCTCTCCCCATCGGTCACCATAGCACCCGCGGCGGCGTGCTCTGCGCAGAAGCCCATCGAACTTCCCGTGTCGATGCAAACGCCGGTGTAGACCTTGCCGTTCGCCGCGAGAATCGCGGCCCCTACACCGCCCGCTTCCGCCTGGCTCGACAGCCGGCGCGGATTGAGGATGGCCTTTGCCTGAGCAACCAATTCGTCAAATGATGTAGACATAGTGTCATCTCCCTCAAAAATGACATGGATATACAGGATCCACAGGATGCATTTTTAAATCCTGTATATCCTGTCCATCCATGTTAAAAATCTCATCATCCATCCGTGTGCTCAAATCGCCGTCGGTGTTGCGGCGTTGAGCTTGCGTGGTTCGTGCACCGCAAAGCGCAGCAAAACCCAGCTCAAGACGCCGATGATCGCCGCAAGCACAAACATCGCCCGGTAACTTACAGCGCCTGCCAGCCACCCGCCGATCAAAGGCGCGATGGCCCCCGCCACCCCTGGAATGGTATTGGCCAGGCCGATGTACGTGGGACGGTTCTCAGCATCAGTAAATTCGTAGACGATGGAAATGGCGGAGATAAAGATGCCCGCGTCAACAGCCCCACGTATGAAAAAGATGACGAAAAACCACCAGGGGCTGGGCGCGAAGATCGCCAGAACGGTCGCTAGAGCGCTCAACGTCAGGCAGATCTCCAGGCTCAATTTGTGGCCTTTGCGGTCGGAGAAAAAGCCAAAAAACAGGTTCGCCAGGGCCAACCCCACCTGCAAGGCGATGGTAAAGCCACTCGCTTCCGCGTCCGGCAAGGACCAGGTCTGTACCGCATAAACCGTCAGAAAGCCGGTTGCCATTCCGCTGAACGTATAGACGATCTGCGCCAACAGATACATGCGGAAGTTGCGGTCGCGCCGCAGAATTTGGGGCAAGGAACGCAGGTAGTCCAGTTGCGAAACGGGCGGCTTGCTGCTATGGACAGCCGGTTCGCGCGCAAGCGAGAGAAATATCCAGGAGATGAAGATCAGGACAGCCGCGATCGCAAAGGAAATGACGTAGCCCAATGGAAATGCGAATTTATTGAGCACAAAGGGAACAGCCATCGCCCCCAAAACGCCAGCGCCGTTACCGAGGAAATTCGTGATACCAAAGAAGCGCCCACGTTTCTCCAGCGGGATGATTTTCGCAATCATATCCTGCCACCCCACGATGATCACACCGGCGCCAAACTTATGCCACGCGAACAATACAAAGAAAACGGCCAAGGCCAAAGCAGGCCGTCCAGTCGCCAGGAAATATGCGGTCGGCGCCAGCAAGAAAATGGGCACGCGTTCGAGAAAGAAACCGATGGTCACCGGGAAGAATTTCTTCTTGGGAGCACGCTCAACAGCGTTGGCGACAAACAACTGCGGCAAGAGATGGCCCGCCGTATTGAGAAAGGGGATCAAGCCGATCAACAGAGGATTGCTGGTGAAATGGCTGACGTACAGGGGCAGGATGATCGTGCCGGAGATAAAGCTTATCCCGAACCAGAAACTGGCACCATCCAGCACGTTGACCAGGAAATTCCAGCGGTAATCCCGCTCGACCTGTTGTTGAGCAGCAGAAGCATCGGCAATAACTTGCGTCATAGGTTAGTATACCGCCTCTTCTGAAGATAGTCGCTAGAGTTGCGAGCCAAGAGGCTTTTGTATGTTATCTTGCCGCTAAAGCGGCTTTTTAAGAGGATTTTTATGGCGGGGCTGAGCCCCGCCATAAAAATCTTCCTCATATCCCCGGCCTTTAGCTGGCGGCAGACCAAATGGAAAGGGCGATAGTTGCAAACTGAATGCCGTTAAGGGAAAGCCGCGGATAGAAAAATAGACAATGAGAAAAGCAAATTCCCCGACCACAAAGAGCCGGGGAATTAGGGTGAAACACTTGCTTACTTCTCTTTCGGCAGGAAGCGCGTCACTTTCGTCCCGCACTCAGGGCAAATCCCTTGAGCCATCTTCCGGCCATTGGCCGTCTCTTTGACGTCACCGTCCTTAATCTGTTGCTTCTTGCGACACTTGACGCAGTAACCCTCGAAATCCATTGCGAAACCTCCTCATAGTATTTTGGTATGGATAGTACAGTTCGGTCTTTCCCGAACAAAACAGACGGGGAACATGGTATTAGGCAGACTTATACGTCTCTAGCTTAAGACCACCTCCTCCGGCGAGTTGGCACGCGGAGGGTGGAGCATACTGTACCAAGGCCCGCCACGGCGCGAGTGTCGCCGACATTTGATACCCCGGACGGACTATACCGTCGCGGGGCGTTTTGTGTTCCATAAATAGTATACGAGAAAATGTGAAGGCTGCAAGTCGAAAATCCAGGGTGAGTTTCAATATGGGGAAAACAGTTAGATCGACGGCTGATAATTGCGGTTTGGTGGCAGTTTTGGCCCGATTCGGACTCAACAAGCCAGGTTTTCAAAGACCAAAACTGCACAGGTGTGGTTCAGAATGTGCGGTTTGCAGCCTTGTCTTCTGACGACGGCCCCTGGATTGCGTACTGGCCCCCATTCTGAACCGCACCCCTTGAGTTGCAGATTTTAGAAAATAGAGGTATAATATTTCCATAGTCGCAAAAACGTTGAGCGGGACGAGTATCCGGCGAACAACGCCAGAGAATGGAGGTCACCGACTGAGAACCTCCTCCGTGGAATCAGCAGTACGATTCTTGAACCCGGTGAAAACCCCCCGCGAGTGGATTTTTGAAAGAGTTGGAGCTTGGCTCCGGTCACGAGTATAAAATCCCGGGTTAGCCCGTTATCGCTAAAAGAGTGCCGAAAAATCTAACTTCGGAACTTGGGTGGAACCACGCGCCCCTCCGCGTCCCAGGACGTAGGAGGGGATTTCTGTTTCTATAAGGAGGTATGAGGAAATGAATGAGAAAAGTTCCGAAGCGTATCACGAGAGTCAATTGTATCGGATTCGGCACTCAACCGCGCACTTGATGGCGGCGGCAGTGCTGGAACTATTCCCGGAAGGGAAAGTCGCCATCGGCCCGCCTATCGAGAACGGCTTCTACTACGACTTCGATCTGCCCCGCGCGCTCACGCCGGAGGATTTGGCGAAGATCGAATCGCGCATGCGAGCACTGATCGCCGATCGCTGCGACTTCGTCTACCAGGAAATTACCCCCGAGGAGGGTCGCGAGCTCTTCGCCGATCAACCCTACAAGCTGGAATTGATCGACGGTATCCTCTCCGGCGGCGTAGACGAGGACGGTAACCCGGTGAGCGAAGCGCCCAAGCTCTCGATCTACAAGAGCGGCATCTTCACGGACCTGTGTCGCGGGCCGCACGTGGAAAACTCCCGTGAGATCAACCCAAAAGCCGTCAAGCTGCTCAACGTCGCCGGAGCGTACTGGCGTGGCGATGAGAAGCGCCCAATGCTGCAACGCATCTACGGGACGGCCTTTAAGTCACCCAAAGAACTCAAGGCACATCTGGCGTGGCTGGAAGAGGTAAAGAAGCGCGATCACCGGCGGCTGATCAAGGACCTGGACCTGATCTCCTTCCACGAGGAGGCCGGGCCGGGATTGGCCTACTGGCATCCGCGTGGCGCGATCATGCGCAAGACCATCGAGGACTTCTGGCGCGACCGGCACATCGAGGGCGGCTACGACTTCGTCTACACGCCGCACATCGGCAAGGCATGGCTGTGGGAGACGTCGGGCCATCTCGATTTCTACAAAGAGAGCATGTATTCGGCAATGGACGTTGATGGGCAGGATTACTACATCAAGCCAATGAACTGCCCCTTCCACATCCTGATCTACAAGACGAGCCTGCGCTCTTACCGCGAACTGCCGCTGCGCTGGGCAGAACTTGGCACAGTCTATCGCTACGAAAAGAGCGGCGTGCTCCACGGGCTGATGCGCGTGCGCGGCTTCACGCAGGACGATGCCCACATCATCTGCACGCCGGAACAGATTGAGGACGAGGTGCTGCGCGTGCTGCGGTTCTCGCTGGCGCTGCTGCGCGCGTTCGGGTTCGAGGAGATCGAAGCCTACCTCTCGACGCGCCCGGAGAAGGCCGTGGGCGAACCAGCGCGCTGGGAACAGGCGCAGGAGTCGCTGCTACGGGCCATCAACGCCGAACAACTGGAATACCAGGTGGATGAGGGCGGTGGCGCATTCTATGGGCCGAAGATCGACCTCAAGATCAAGGACGCACTGGGCCGCGAGTGGCAGTTGACGACGATCCAGTTCGACTTCAACGAGCCGGAGCGCTTCGATATGACCTACGTGGGCGAGGACGGGAGCGAACACCGGCCCTATATGGTCCACCGGGCGCTGCTCGGTTCGCTGGAGCGCTTCTTCGGCATCCTGGTTGAGCACTACGCGGGCGCATTCCCGGTGTGGCTGGCGCCGGAACAAGCGCGCGTCATCCCCATCGCCGACCGGCACATCGACTACGCCAAGCAGGTGGAAGACGCGCTGCGTCAGGCTCACCTGCGCGTGAGCACGGACGCCTCGTCGTCGCGGATGAACGCCAAGATCCGTGAGGCGCAGATGCAGAAGGTGC
>JBJYXQ010000429.1:0-1943 GCA_046260035.1 Anaerolineae bacterium | reverse complement strand
GATTATAGCATGGGCTTAAGCCTTGGCAAGAGCTTGCGCGAATTACTGATCCAAATGTTCAACGACAATTAGAAGACTTTGTTGGGCATTCTCAGGTCAAATAGGCGCAAGAGCGGCAAAGGGAGCGCGGTAAGGTGCTACTTTGGGCTTGTTTGCTGCCTCAATCCACTGCACCGTCCGGGTTAAGTTTATTGCCGCTGCCGTAGCCAAGTGTTGCAGATGCGTCTTCGCCAGCCCCAGATAGCGTGATCGTCGCAAGTCGAAGGCGCGGGTGGCTTGTGAGATAGTGCCTTCCATCCCCGCGCGTTTTTTATATCGCTGTTTGAAATCCTCAGTTTCTTGGCGGGCGCGAGCGGCCTGGAGTGTCTCATATTCTGCCTGAGGTTTGAACGACACCGTGCGCACCTTCCGTTTAGATTGCGTGCAATCGGCCAGGCGTGGGCAGGCGCGACAGTCACTGGGGGCAAAACGGGCTGCAATATACTCGTGCCCATACTTCTCACGGCGTAGCTGCCAGCTTTGGCTTGGGTGTCCTTGTGGACATGTGACGACTTGACTGTCCCAGTCAATCACAAAACAACTGACATCAAAGCCCTGGTTAGCGTTGGCCTGCCAGCTACTGCCGCCACCCACGGGTCCCACCAGATCAATGTGATACCGTTGTTCCGCAGCGCGCAAGTTATCTACCGCCACATAGCCTGCATCGACGAAATGCTCTTCTGGGAGTAGGTCTTTGGCGTCCAGCGCCTGGTGGATAGTCTCCACGACAGCATCATCCGTGACCGTCGCCGGCGTGGTTTCCACATGGGTGATAAGGTTGGGCGTGGATGCGCTGCACGTTTCGGTCAAATGCACAGCATAACCACTCCAGTTGGTATCGCGCTTGGTACGATTACGGGCGTCAAGATCATCGGGAGAGACAATCAACAACTTATGTGGGGGAAGTTCATCGTTATTGCGCCAGCGGATGTGCCCCTGCTCTGTATAGTATTGCTGTAGCCATACCTGGCGCAGCACCTCCACCGCTGGGATCTCCCGCAACCAGCTAGGGGCTTCCGCACTATACAGAGCTTGAAATAACTGTGCCCCATCTTGCCCAATTTGCACTTGCAGGACTTGTTGTTTAGCTTTTTCTTTCGGCAGGTGATAGGCTTCAAAGCGTCTTCCGTAACGCTCAAACCACTCCGGCGTAATGTGCGCCAGCAACCACTCTGGGGCTACCCGGGCCAAATCATCCAACACACGGCGTAGCGTCTCACCTACACATTCCAGGCGATTCAGCGTGCGCACCGCCGCCAGCACGTGCGTTGAGTCCGTCCGTTGTTGGCGTTTGTCGCTGAGCAATCCCCGTTCCTTCAACCGCTCCACAATGCTATCCAGCAGCAAGGCTTCCTTCCCACCCGCTAACAAGCGATCACGAAAGGGACTCAGAATCGAATAATGGAATCCTGCATCCGTCAAGGACAAACCCAGCACATACTTCCAATCGATACGGCCTCGCACGGCATCGGCGGCTTGGCGATCGGTCAGCCCTTCCATATACTGCAGCACCGTCACGATGGCTAAAATGGCCGGCGAGGTCCCCGTTTGACCTTGCGGAGAGAATAACGCTGCAAAATCGTCGTCACTGAACAATACTCCCAATTCATCGCGCAGCGTGATATACGTGTTCCCTTGTGGAAACGCTTCGTGCGCCACGCGTGCAGTTTCTTTAGGGATGCTGAAATCATGGGCTTGCGGCAATGTCATCGGTAGCTCCTTTCGGTTTTTTGTCTTCATTATGCCGCTTTGTCCGTACTTGTCACTGCGCTGATACTTCCTAATTGAAGATCTACGGTTTGACTCAATTTGAGAATGCCCAACAAAGTCTTCTAATTGTCGTTGAACACGCTTGCGACGACCTCAACCACGCGCTCTTCATCGAGGGCATAATCGGTGGCCCA
>JBJYXQ010000428.1:0-11767 GCA_046260035.1 Anaerolineae bacterium | reverse complement strand
TTGGACCTTTTTGTTCCGCCGCGCTGTGTTGTGTGTAAGCACGTTGAGACCTGGCTTTGTGATCGTTGTGTGCAACAAATTCCTCTTTTTAATGCGCCTATGTGTCCTAGATGTGGGCGTCCCGAAAATGTCGCTGACGAAGGCGATGGACATCTTTGTGCTGTGTGCCGTGCTGCTCCACTCCGGGTGGCGCCTATCCGTTCAGTATTCCTGTTCAAGGATGAAGTCCGCGATGTGATTCACGCACTTAAATACCGGGGCGCGAGTGATATTCTCAAACCTCTAGCGGAACGTATGGCTGAAAGTTGGCATTATCACAACATGCAAAGCGATGTCCTGGTTCCGGTTCCACTTCACGCTAACCGTGAAGCCAAAAGGGGGTATAATCAAGCTACTCTTGTCGCCAAAGCGATAGGGCGACAGGTGGGTGTACCGGTTGCAAGCGAGGCATTATTACGGGTCCGTGATACGGCCTCGCAGACGCGTCTGAATCGGGATGAACGCAAGCGGAATGTGGAGGCCGCTTTTACATGTGTGACGTGCGCACTGTTTACCGGGAGGCGTGTCACACTGGTCGATGATGTTGCTACAACCGGCGCGACTTTGGATGCGTGCGCAGCGGTACTGTTAGCCTGCGGCGCGCAAAGCATCAACGCTTTTACACTGGCACGGGCTCCATAATTGCAGGCCAGAAAGGTGGGGTGTTACAACCAGGATTGAGCACAGTCTCGATATCAATGGGCCATGGGAAGTTGCTTCTTCGTGAGGCCCTAACTTTTAAGGAGGATTACCTATGGAGATGTTACAGATTTACACGCGCAATATAGAGTTGACCGAACGATTAAGGGATTACGTTGAAACAAAAGTCGCCAAGTTCGAGCGATTTCTTCCCTCGCTCGAAACCATCCGCGTGGATCTCTCCGAAAGTAACGCGCGGGATAGTAGCCGGCGCATGGTGGCACAGATTACTATCAATGTTCCCAAAGCCATCTTGCGGGCTGAAGAGCGTGCTGGGGATATTTTTGCCGCCATCGATGCAGTGATGGACAAAATGTACCGGCGCGTGGATCGGTATAAGGGGCGCAGAACACCGAAGCGGCGGGCTGCTCCAATGACCGGCGAACCGCTTGAGGTCGAGGCCGAGGAGGTATTGGAAGAAGAAGTGCCTAATATTGTTCGCGTTAAAGAATTCGAGGTTCATTCTATCACGCCTGAAGAAGCCATTGAGCAGATGGAGCTGTTGGACCATCTCTTCTACGTTTACCTCGACGGCAACGATGGGCGTCTCAGCGTTATCTATCGCCGCGAGGCCGGCAACTACGGCGTCTTGAAGCCCGTGTACTGATCGGGCGTTTGAAGACAATAGCCAGGGGCGCGGTCAAACCGCGCCCCTTTGCTTTTGTTGTTGTGAGTTCCTACTGTGTGGCTTGTGCCTCAGGCACTGCCTCGGTTTGTGGATCACTTTTAGACAATGGCAGGAGTGTTTCCTCAAGTGCCGTTTCTATGCTCTCGACCAGCACCAGGTTGAGTTTTTTCAGGATGTTGCGGGGAATTTCCGACAAATCCTTGGCATTGCGCGCGGGCAAAATCACTTTTTGTACGTCAGCTCGATGCGCCGTAAGCAATTTCTCCTTTAAGCCACCGACGGGGAGGATACGTCCGCGCAGTGTGATCTCACCGGTCAGCGCGGCATCACGGCGGACCGGTCGCCCGGTAAAGGCCGAGCATAACGCGACTGCCATCGTGATCCCACCCGAAGGACCATCTTTGGGAACAGCCCCTTCTGGAAGATGGATGTGGACGTCGGTCTTTTCGAAAATCTTAGGATCAATGTCCCAGGATTTGGCATGAGAGCGTAGATACGTCAATGCGGCCTGCGCTGATTCCTGCATCACATCGCCAAGTTGTCCTGTGAGGATAAGTGCACCTTTACCCGGGATGAGAGCGACTTCGACCGGCAACAAGTCGCCGCCGTTCGGCGTCCACGCCAGTCCCATTGCCAGCCCGATCCGGTCCTGCGGTTCCAGATGATCGCTGAGATAGCGCGGTGGCCCCAGATATTTTTCGAGTGTTTTTGCTGCCACATTGACGATGGGGCGCTTGTTTTCGGCCAAGCGGCGGGTAGCTTTGCGGCACAGGCTGCCGATCTCCCGCTCTAGGTTGCGCACCCCGGCCTCATATGTGTACTGGCGAATGAGCGTGTGAAGCGCTGATTCGGAAAAATGCAGCGGATGCTCTTCCAACCCATTGAGCTCCACTTGACGCGGGATCAGAAAGCGCTTGGCGATTTCGATTTTCTCCTCCTCAGTGTAGCCCGGAAATTCGATGACCTCCATACGATCTCGCAGTGCCGGTGGGATGGTATCCAGGATATTCGCCGTGGTGATGAACAGCACTTTGGAGAGGTCGTAGGAAATCTCCAGGTAGTGATCGGAGAAGGCGTGATTCTGTTCGGGATCCAGCACCTCTAACAGCGCGGATGAGGGGTCGCCACGGAAATCCTGTCCCAGCTTGTCGATTTCATCCAGCATAAAGACAGGATTCAGCGTTCCAGCACGGCGCATCGTCTGGATGATGCGCCCCGGCAGCGCGCCGATGTAAGTGCGCCGATGTCCACGGATCTCCGCCTCGTCGCGCACACCGCCGAGTGAGACGCGTACGAACTCGCGCCCCAATGCTTCAGCGATGGAGCGCCCCAGTGATGTTTTCCCCGTGCCCGGCGGCCCGACGAAACACAGGATGGTGCTACGGCTTTTCTCAGGTGCCATACGACGCACGGCGATGTATTCGAGGATGCGCTCTTTGGCTTTCGACAGACCGAAATGCCTAGATTCCAGCACCTGGGCTGCATTTTTGATGTCCAGATTGTCTTCGGTGATCTTGGTCCAGGGCAGATGAAGCAACCAATCCAGGTACGTGCGCACGATGGTGACCTCGGGTGCCATCACTGGCATCATCGCCAGCCGCGCCAACTCTTCTTCGACTCGTTTGCGCGCTGCATCGGGCAACTCGATAGCAGCAAACTCCTCTTGCAATTGTGCGACGTCGCGGGTGAAAATATCCGTCTCGCCTAGTTCGCGCTGGATCGCACGCAGTTGCTCGCGCAGGAAATATTCGCGCTGCGATTTGTCGACTTCCTGCTGCACACTGGTGTGAATCTGATTTTCTAGCTCCAGAACGTCCAGCTCGCGTGCCAGATGGCCGCTGATCTTTTGCAGTCGCTCGGTGAGGTCGAGGGTCTCTAGGAGATCCTGGCGCGCTTCGAGGGTTAAATTGATCATCTGCGCGATGACGTCGGCCAATTGTCCTGGATCACTGACGTTCATAGCGTAGACATAGGCTTCTTCGGGAAGAGCCTGGTTCAGATCGACGGCCTTCTCGAACATCGTCAAGACGGCTCGCATTAGCGCCTCGATCTGCGCGCCCTCCTCGATGGGTTCCGGCAGCACGGCCACGTTCGCCATCAGATAAGGCACACGCTGAGTGTATTCGAGGATTCTTACCCGCTGGACGCCTTGCACGATGGCGCTGCTGCTGCCGTCGGGTAGACGGATCGAGCGCGCGATGATGACCTCGGTACCTACTTCGTAGAGGTCTTCTGCTTCAGGATACGCGTCCGTCTCGGTGTCGTGCTGTGCAATGACTACGAGTGGCCAGTCCTCCTGAATGGCGATATCCAGCGCGTGTATCGAGATCTCGCGTCCCAGGTACAGAGGCGTTACCATCTGCGGGTAGACGACGAGGTCCCGCATCGGCATAATGATTGCCTCGAACGGGCCATCGTTATCATCATGCGGCACATCCAAAAGATCACCGAATAAGTCTTCCGGTGTAAATGGTAATTTGTCCCAACTCATCACATTTTCTCCGTATTCATCATTTAAAATCGCCACAATCTTAACAGATTCCAGTAGTTTAGCCACCCGGCGAACACACATCCAGCCAACGCGACCAGGGTGTAGTGTATGCGGCGCGCTGTGCTCCAATACCGGCCTCGCCATGCCATCCCAACGAGGAGTATCGTCGCCATCAGCCCGCCGATCAGTCCCATAATGAACAGTGGGGCCAGAAATGATAGGTCGGGCAAGGCATCGATCAACCCGGTCACGCCGATCACCAACATGCCCGCCGGATACAAAAGATTGAACGCGCCAACCCATTGGAAGATGCTGCGTGCTTCGGCGATGATCCAGGGGGCGTGTTCTGGCACGCGACCCAGCGATCCAGCGATCAATGCCGAGATAAAGAGCAGCACACACCCTATCAGAATGCTCAGATGAAAAGGAAGGGTCTCATACCATGCCAGCTTGATGAAGACCTTGTGTGGATCATAATCGTAAAAGCCGTACACAGGTTGTCCGCGCACGCCGGTGTGAAAAATCAAGGTGCCTTCTCCGTCTACAACTTGAAAGACGCCCGGTTCCGTGGCGACGTATGCCACACCGTCAAGGTGTAGTTGTCCATCTGCGGTGGCTTTCATCGTATGGTAGCGCGTGAACATATAGATGAATTTGTCAGCTCGACTATACGACCAACGGCTCTCGCGATATGCGCCGGCAAATTCCCGTGCCAGTGCAGGATCGCCGGTACGTGTCTGCGCCTTAGGCTCTACGGGATAGTAGTGATCCATGAACGCTTGCCGAAATTGGCGACCTGTTTCGAAGGGGGTTTTGCGATTGTAAACGACAAACGTACCGATGTTGTGTTCTGGCAGCAGGAAGATCATGCCCTCAAAAAAGCCGGTACTGCTCCCGTGCCAGAGAAGCCGTTGGCCGTTGCGTGTCCATTCCACCAGTCCGTACGTGACACCGGGTAGCCGAGGATCGTGCGTAAATTGCTGCCGGTGCATCTCTTGTGCCGTCGCAGCTTGTAGAATGCATGTCTCGCCGTAGCGACCATCTTGTAGGTGCGCAATCATAAATTTGGCAATGTCGGTCACGGTCGCGGTGAGGCCCACAACGGGCGCGGAGGGGAAATATTCGTGCAGTGGGAGAGGACCACTTAATCCCGGATAATGACCCAGAGCCAGGTCCGGCATCCATTCGGCTGGTACAGGTTGGCGGAGAGTCGAACAGTGCATCTCCAAAGGCGTGAGGATGTTTTCCTCGATGTATTGCTCATAGGGTATTCCTGTGATCTGCTCGATGATATATCCGGCCAGGGCGGCGCCGTAGTTGGAATAGCCGATGATCTCTCCTGGCGGGTAGACCCGTGCAGGTAGCTTGCGGACGACGTACTCATCCAGCGGCAGACCGTCGTTTGGGCCAAATCGAAAGAGGTTGCTGAGTTGGTCTTCAAATCCCGGCGTGTGTGTCAGTAAGTGGTGGAGGGTGATCGGCTCAGGATAGGTTGCCGGAATCTGAAAATCGCTGAGATAGGTGTTGACGTCAGCGTGGAGATCGAGGCGCCCCTGCTCGACGAGCTGCATTACCGCGGTCCACGTGAATAATTTGGTGACGGAACCAGCATGGAATAGCGTGCGGTCGGCCTGAACCGGCGTTTGACTACGGGTATCGGTGACACCGTAGCCCTTAGCAAAGAAAAGCCCGCCATCCACGACCACGGCCACTGCGGCACCAGGAATTTGATATTCCGTTAGCTGCGTTGAGATGAATGTATCCAGGAAGGCTTCCATCTCCGCCGGGTCGCTGGGCCCATCGGTGGATGGTAGACTGTAAATGGTAGACAAGGGGGAGGTTGCCGCATGTGTAGGTGTTGCCAACAGCATTAGCAACACGAGCACACTCAAGCATGTTGCGTGGATGCGTTTCGCTGTAAGCACTTCGCAGCGCCATTTTACCACGGTTCGTCGTCCCAATCTCCTAGCGGTAGACTTATGCCCTTTTCCTGTGCCCAGGCCACACGCACATCCGCAACAAGGAAGACTGAGCCGGTGGTGATAATGCCCAGTCCCGGCTCAAGTTGCTCACGTGCTGCGGCTAATGCATGCGCCGGTTCTGTAAAGACGTCAGCAGTTTTGCCCAGCGCCGCGCACTGGTCAGCGAGCGCCTCCGGCGCGGTAGAGCGGGGATGGTAGGAACGGGTTACCAATACCCGTTCGCACAACGGGAGAAGCGCCTCCAGCACATGCGGCACGTCTTTGTCATTGGAAGCGCCGAAGATGAGGAGCCAGCGTGTATCCGGGAACCAAGTTTTCAGTGAGTGGGCCAGCGTTTTTGCCGAGTACGGGTTATGCGCGCAGTCAAGGACGACCGGTGGCTCGTGTTGTAAAATCTCCATGCGACCAGGCCATTTCGTCTGGGCCAGTCCGGCGCGAACTGAGGCGGGGGAGGCCCATGCATGGCCGTCCGCGTAAAGAACCGCAGCCGTGGCGATGACGACAGTAGCATTTTCCTGCTGGAAATCCCCGAGCAGCGATAGGGTATATACACCGTCGAAGGCCGAGGGGGCTTGAGCTTGGTTCACCGTGATGGTCTGTTGTTCAAGGCTGTGCTGCAATGCTTTCCAGGTCCAATCCTGTCCGGCCACGGTCAGTGGGGCGTCGCGTTCAGCCGCGATGGTTTCTAAGACGGCCATAGCTTCTGGTTTCTGTGGCGCACTCACCACCGGCACACCCGGCTTGATGATGCCGCCTTTCTCACGTGCGATATCGGCCACGGTATTGCCCAACAAGCGCATGTGATCGAGGCTTAGCGAGGTGATGACGCTGGTCTGCGGTGAAATCACATTCGTTGCATCCAGTCTGCCGCCCAGCCCGACCTCGATCACACCGATATCCACGTGCTGCCGGGCGAAATAGAGGAACGCCAGCCCGGTAGTGACCTCGAACAGCGTCAGTCCTTCGATGCTCTCGACAACTGGGCGCACTTCGGCGATCAAAGCGGCTAAAGCCTCGCGCGAAATCGGCTCGCCGTCGATCTGAATGCGCTCGCGATAGGTGTGCAGATGTGGTGAGATGAACAATGCCGTCCGCAGTCCGCCGGCGCGCGCCGTGGCGGCCAGCATCGCTGAAACCGAGCCTTTGCCCTTCGTTCCGGCAATGTGAAGGGTGGGGTAGCTGTGGTGAGGATTTCCTAACTTCGCCAAAAACTCATCCACGCGTTCCAGCTTGAACTCGCGTGGCGTGTAATGCTCAACCCGGCGTTTCTCGTAATCTACCAAGCTGTACAAATAACGCAGTGCGTCGTGATATTCCATGTTTTTTCTTTTGCCTTCGTGCTTATACAAATAAAGGAGCCAAAAGTCGGCTCCGAGGAGGATTGTACTCTCTTTTAGGGCTTTGACAAGGGCTTAGCAAGCTTAGAGGTTTGTCAAATTAAAAAAGCATGGTATACTCTCGCCTGTCCAGTTAAACAACTGCACTGTGCATTGGGGGCTCGTCTAACGGTAGGACAGCGGACTCTGAATCCGTATGTGGGGGTTCGAATCCTCCGCCCCCAGCCTTAAAGAGACGGCCCGAAAAGGGCCGTTTTTCGTTTGTTCTCAAGCGACGTGGTTGGCCTTTCCGGTCATCGTCTTGATGGATACCTTCCCGATCCTGACCTTCTCCAAAGCTTTGGGCGTGACCAATTTCGCCTTCACCGCTTCGGGATCGGATTCCAGACGGTCGATCATCAGAGACAGCGCGCGGCGTTTTTCCTCGATATCTTCCACGAAGGTGACGTACCCCTGGAATTGCACCGAGTGGAAAGCGTGATCGCATTTGCCGTCCCGGTAGCCGTTGTCTTCCACAATTTGGCCCCACACAACGGGATTCGCCCGTAGATAGTCCATCTTTTTCCCTTCACCAGCGCAGTGGAAGTACAGACAGTCCGCGGCCTGATCGTAACCATAATTCACTGTAGCAAGATAGGGAACGTTGTCTTTACACAAGGCCAGCGTCATAAACTTCTGCCCAGCAATGATAGCCCACATTTCTGCGGGATCGGTGATAGCTTTTTCGGAACGGCGCAAATGATAGACCTGCATCAACACCCCCTTTGGAAATAATGTGAAGACATTATACCACCGCCATCATCCGTCGTTATGGACATCCATATACTCGCTGCGAGGTGGTATTGCGTCAATTTAGCATACGCCACCAAGCTAAAAATGGATGTGGCTGTGCTTGCCCTTTCTTCGCCTTGTCTTATACTTATTTCAATGGTTGGCACTTATCAAGACATTGGAAGGAAAACGATCAATGCTACGTTCTGCACTTAAGCGCAATCTGTTCCCCATAGCTCTGATTACGCTTGGGGGCTTGATCTGTCTCGCGATCATCCTCTACGTATTCCGTGCCTACCTGGCGATGGTTGTGTGGGTGTTGCTTGGGCTACTTATGATAGGCGTTGGTGTGATTGGTATCGTAGTCACTAATCCGAAAAATAAGCCCCTCGCCGGTGGTGAACCATCACGAGCGTCCCAGGGAAAACCTGGGGTCTCGCCGCCTCCGATAACAGCACCGAAGTCTTCAGTCGTAGGGACAAAGAAAGACCGACTCGGTCGCCAAAATACAATCACGATTTCCAAACCGGTGCTTATTGGCGGAGGCGTACTTTTGGTGAGCCTGGTCTTGGTGTTACTGTGTAACTTTGGAATGGCATTGCGTTCTTTGTTGACAGTCCAGAAAACGCAGATTGTTGACTGTCGTGAGGCCTCGCTCTACGCTGAGGAAGGCTGGCAATTTGTGTCGTCGTACTCGTATCGTCTGGGAGATGAGATTTCGGGTTACACGGATCACACCGATTGTGTGATGGAGCAAGAGCGGTTTATATGGTCCAAGGATAAGCGCGTTTCGGAAGATGATGCTTCTACAGACGATGTATCGATAGACGATGTGTCTACAGATAGCGTATTTACAGATGATGCGTTTAGAGAGGATGATGTCAGCATCTCTGATCCCACGGCATACCTGGAGCCAACACAAACACATTCCCCGCAACCGACTGCTACACAAATGCCTCTGCCTACTTCTACCGTCGGGGCCGTAAGTTCCCCATTGCCGACTTGGACACTACCGCCATCTCCTACGAATGGGCCTACTGTTACGCCGCTTCCGCTTCCTCCTACAGCGACCCCGGTTCCACTTACGGATCTAGAGGTGTGCGAAGCGACATCAGACGACACTTACCTCAACACTTACATTCAATGGGAAGGTGTGATTGTCGACACTCCGACCTTCGAAGACGAGGGCCTGTGGTTCCAGGTACAGTGGACGAATTCCGATACTGCGAGCGAATGTGACCAGGCCACCTTCTTTGTCTCTTACGACAGTGATGAGCGCTTTTTTGAAGATGACACGGTTGCTGTAACCGGAACGATCATTGATACAACCTACAAGTACGAAGGTGAATCAGGGCAGACGGAGTATTCCGTGGTTGTCAGAGCCGATTACGTGGAATTTCTCGGTGAGTAGTCAATAGAGGAGGTTTATCCTATGCCTGAAAAACGCAACAAGTCCTTCAACTATGCCATCGGCATGTTTGGTACATCCATCCCGATCAACATGCTCAAAACATTTGCTTTCACTTTCTACGTGCTCGGCTTGGGCGTGACGACGAAGCAATGGGCGGCCATGTTGTTCATTTACACGTTCATTGATGCCCTCGATAATCCCATCTACGGCATCCTCTCCGACCGAACGCGCACTCGCTGGGGACGCCGCCGTCCATGGTTGGTGATCGGTACTCCGCTTCTAATTCTTTGTTTCATCGCGTTCTACAATATCCCGGCTTTCCTGACGGGCAATACCATCTTCGCCTACGGGATGCTCTTCTACATCTTGACCGGCACGTTGGATTCGGTCATCAACGCGAATTACGCTGCATTGTTCCCCGAGTTGTTCCGTGACGATGTCAGCCGGGCCAAGACCAACGCTATGCGTCAGGCTTTCCAACTGGTCGCGATGATCATCAGCATCGCCCTGACCCCTATGGTGACCCAGGCACTGGGCTACGGCCTGACGGCCATTCTCTATGGTATCCTCGGTGGCGCGGTTATCTTGTATATGACCTTCACGTGCCAGGAAAGGGATCCCGAGCCGGAGGAGGCCAAGCCCGGTCTGTGGAAAGCGCTGAATGACCTGTTGACCAACAAGAAATTCTGGATCGCCGGGCTGGCGAACGCATTTTACAGCGCGGCTATGTCGCTTGTGTTGGCCTCCGTGGCTTTCTACGTTGAATATGCGCTCGGGCTTTCTGGTGGTCAGTCTACCTTCTTACTGGCATCGGTTCTGCTCATCGCCATTGTCGGGGTGGTCCTCTGGGCCTGGCTGGTCAGGAAGTTTTCGTTGCTCCCTGTTTGGCGAACCGCACTGGCAGTCCTGGCCGTCACCTTCATTCCGCTGTATTTCGCCCCCAATCTGGTGACCGCCATCATCTTCGCCGCGTTTGTGGGCTTTGGCTTTGCGGGCGTTATCACCACCATGGACTTGATCGGTGCCAAGATTATGGACGAGGATACGCAGAAGCACGGCTTGCGGCGAGAGGGTATCATCTCAAATGCTCTCGGCTTTATGAACCGCCTCAATGGCCTCTTCACCAGCGCTGCTTATCTCCTGGTCTTCCGCATTTACGGCTTTGAGAGCGGTGATAATCCTGGCGCACACCCGGACCAGGCGGCCCGATTCTTGATGACCATCGTCCCGCCTGTTTTGATGGTGATCAGCTTTGCCTTCTCGTGGTTCATTGACTTCGAAAAGACGACAGACGCTCCGGTCGAACCGGTTACTACATAAAGGGGAACTGTATGGCACTTTTACGCCTCGACCATGTTCCTGAGACCGTCAAGGTCAACCTGCCGCTGTATATCATCCTTCCCGGCTCCCGTGAAATGGAAGGCATTCCTGTCGCTAAACGCAAGGTTTTGTATCTGTTGCATGGTTTGAGTGACGATGGTAGCGCCTGGCAACGCTATACCGCCATCGAAACCCTGGCCTTGGCGTATGGGTTAGTGGTGGTGATGCCGTCAGTGGGGCGGAGTTTTTACACGGATCAACCTAACGGCCAGCGCTATTTCTCCTACCTGACCGAAGAACTGCCCTGTTATCTGGCTGATGTCTTTGGCCTGGCACCTCGCCGGGAAGACAGCTTCATCGCCGGTAACTCAATGGGCGGCTACGGCGCATTCAAAGCTGCGTTGTTGCATCCCGAACTTTACGCTGCCGCAGCCAGCTTCTCCGGCGTGCTGTCCCTGGAATTCCTGAAGACCAATCCAAATGACCCGCGCCGGGATGAGTTTGCTCTGCTGTTCGGCGATCTGGACAACCTCGCCGGTAGCGAGTACGATCCGGCGGTCTGGCTACAGCGTGCCGCGCAAAACGCATCTGCACTGCCGCACCTATTTATCGCCGTTAGCCGTCAGGAAGACCTGTACCCGCTCAGCGGCTATTTCCACGCTGCCTGCCAGTCGTTGGGCGTGCGCTCTGAATACCACGAGGAAGACGGCCATCACGATTGGTTCTTGTGGGATCGGCAGATTCGACGATTCCTGGCATCTATCCTAGGGCCGATTCCTGAATCCTGAGACGGTGGTCAGACCGTTCGTGCTGCACCAACGGTGAGGGCTTTTACCACCAATCTTCACGAATCTTCACTTTCGATGCAGAAAGGTAGCTAGCCAAAATGAAATACACGCAATACAGCCATGCGGATGAATTTCTGGAGCGGATGGGCGATTACTTCGAGCAGACTGAGGCACTCAATGGATTGATGTTTGGAATATGCCTCCAATTGAAGAACAATCCCTTCAGATATGGGGAACAACAGCCTTTGTTTGCGACCGTCGAGGAGGATAGCGTTATCCGTCTCGCGGTATTGATGACGCC
>JBJYXQ010000427.1:5428-12559 GCA_046260035.1 Anaerolineae bacterium | reverse complement strand
GTCTCGCGAGGATAATCGGTGCGGGTGTCGTTCCACGTGACGAGGATTTGCTCGCGTTCTGCCGGGGTGAGTAGCGGTAAGTTGCTAGGTGGCGCTTGCGGTGCAGCGAGCATCCCCTCAAGCAGTGTGTGTAAATGACCGAGTATCCTTGCGATGGTGGCGTCGTTGAAGTGCTGCTGGCGATAGCTGATGCGCAATCCCAATGAGTCGCCCGGCTCGACGATGACCGTGAGCGGGTAGTTGGTCTTTTCAAGCGTGACCATATCGGCGATGCTGAGCCGGGGATCCGCCGGTTGGACATCCGCCTCTCCGGGATAATTTTCGAAGACGAGCAATGTGTCGAATAAAGATTGGCCTTGCGGGACGTCACTCCATCGCTGGATATCCACGAGTGGCGCGTATTCGTAGCGGCGGGCCGTGGCCTGTTGCGTTTGCAGCGTTTGCAGCCAGGGACCGAGTGCGCCGTCGTTAGGAACTTGGACGCGCACAGGCAGCGTGTTGATGAACAGCCCGACCATTGTTTCGACGCCGTCCAGTGTGGCGGGGCGTCCGGCGACTGTCGCGCCGAAGAGCACGTCCGATTCTGCGCTGTAGCGACTGAGCAGTGCCGCCCACGCGCCTTGGATCACCGTGTTGAGCGTCACCCGCTGCTGGCGGGCGAAGGTGCGCAGCGCCGATGTCGTTGCAGTGGATAGGCGCAGGCGTTGTTCGGCGTAATCGTCCGCGGCGGGGTCGGCCTCTGCCGTTCGCTGGACGTGCAGGGGTGTCGGCGTGGTGAAGTCGCGCAAGGTTTCACGCCAGAACGCCTCAGCTTCCGACATATCCTGGGCGTGTAGCCAGGCGATGTAATCGCGGTAGGGACGAGGTGCTGACAGGCGCAGGTCTTGTCCCTGGCGCGTTGCCTCGTAGAAGGCGAACACGTCCTCGAGCGCCAGCGACAGGCTCCAACCGTCGAGGATCAGGTGGTGGAAGCTCCATACGCAGCGCCACGTTTCATCCGCCAGGCGGAAGAGGGTCAGGCGCATCAATGGGGCCTGGTGTAGATCGAAGCCGCGTGCCTGGTCGGCTTTGAGCCAGTCCGCAAGCTGGCTGTGCTGTGTGTCGGGAGACAGTGCGCGCCAATCGTGGGTCTCCCACGGGAGCGGGGCGCGTCGTCGCACCACCTGGAGCGGTTTGTCGCGCGTCTCCCAGGCGAAGACAGTCCGCAATGCTGGATGCCGGTCGACGAGGGATTGCCACGCGCGCTCAAAGGCAGCGACGTCGAGGTTCCCATTGAGGGTAAAGCATAATTGCTCGAAGTACACGCCGGACTCCGGTGTGTACAGTGTGTGAAACAGCATCCCTTGCTGCATGGGAGAGAGCGGGTAGATGGCCTCGATGTTATCTGGTGTGTTCATAGGAATGCCTCAGGTCAAGGTGTCGCCAAGTTCGACCAGCAGTGCCTCCAACTCCTCCTGGGTGAGATCTACATCAGGAAAGTCGCTGGGAGAGGGGGGGCGGGGGTGCGGGGGCGCAGCAGCGGACAGGGCGGCGATGGTCTGGTATTCGAATAGCTGTTGGACGGTGAGGAGCAGCCCGGCAGCGCGCGCTTCGGCAATGATAGTGAGCGCCAGCAGGGAATCGCCTCCCAGCTCGAAGAAATTATCGTGAATGCCCACTTGTGCAGTTTGCAGAACGGCTTCCCAGATGCGCGCCAAGGTCGCTTCGGTCGAAGTGCGTGGCGGGACGTAGGCGGTGGAGAGGGTGGGACGGGTCGTGTCTGGCGCGGGAAGGTGCCGGCGATCAATTTTGCCGTTGGGTGTCAGCGGCAGTGCATCGAGATGGACGAACGCACCGGGAATCATATAGGCCGGGAGACGTTGTTTGAGATAATTCTGGAGTTCGCCGGTAGTCGGATGATCGGTGGATGGATCGCTTGCGGTCCAGTAAGCGATAAGGCGAGGGTCACCGTCAATGCCGGGATGAACGACGGCGACGGCTTGGCGCACGGTAGGATGGTGGGCAAGTGCACTCTCGATCTCGCCCAGTTCGACGCGGAAGCCGCGGATTTTCACCTGGTTGTCCAGCCGCTGCAAAAACTCGATGTTGCCGTTTTCCAGATAACGAGCCGCGTCACCGGTTTTGTAAAGCCGCGCACCGGGTTCGGTCGAGAAGGGATCGGGGACGAATTTCTCGGCGGTGAGTTGTGGGCGGTTGAAGTAGCCGCGTGCCAGCCCTACGCCGCCGATGTAGAGTTCGCCAGGGATGCCTACAGGAACGGGCTGCATGGCCTGATCAAGGATGTACAGGCGGATGTTGCCAAGCGGTTGTCCTACGGGAATGGTCGGTGTGTCGCCATGAGCTGTGACCCGCCCGCAGGCGGCCCACACGGTCGATTCGGTGGGACCGTAAAAGTTCCATAGCGGGATGTCCCATGCCAGCACCTTCTGCGCCAGCGCACGGGGCATGGCCTCGCCGCCGCAGCAGATCAAGCGCAGCGATAGCGGGTCGGCAGCATCGTGAAGGTCCACCAGCCGCTGTAGTGCTGACGGTGTCTGGTTGACGATGGTGACGTGCTCCGTGCGCAGCAGTTCGAGGAACGCCGTAGGCGACTGCACGACGGCTTGCGGGACGATGACCAACCGGCTTCCACAGAGCAGGGGCGTCCAGATTTCCCACACTGAAAAATCGAAGGCGTACGAGTGGAAGACCGTCCACACGTCATCGGCGTCGAACCCGAAAACCGGGCGGGTGGCCTCCACAAGGTTGATGACGCTCTGGTGTGCGATTTCGACGCCTTTGGGCTGCCCTGTCGAGCCGGAGGTGTAGATGACGTAGGCCAGGTTGTGGCCCTGTGCGCTGGCATCCAGGTCTGTGTCCGCGTGGGCGACAATGGCGGGCCAGTCGGCATCCAGGCAGACGATTTGCGCCTGGGTGGGTGGAAGCGCATCAACGAGTGCGCTCTCGGTCAACAGCACCGGCGTCTGCGTGTCGGCTAGCATAAACGCCTGGCGATCGGGCGGGTAAGCGGGGTCGATGGGGACATAAGCGCCGCCGGCCTTGAGGATACCGAGCATCCCCACGAGCATCGTCGTTGAGCGGGCGACACAGATCGCCACAGGGACTTCCGGGCCGACGCTGAGTGCCCGCAGGTGCCGGGCCACTTGGTTGGCGCGGGCGTTCAAGTCGCCGTAGGTGAGCGTCTGCCTAGACTTTCCCGGTTCGGCGTAGACCACGGCGATGGCCTCCGGCGTTCGCGCGGCCTGGCGCTCGAAGCGACGATGGATGCACTGTCCGGTATAGCCGGTGTCGGTCGCGGTGTCATTCCAGGCGACAAGAATTTGGTGGCGTTCGGCTTCGGTCAACATAGGCAGGATTTTGAGGGGCAACTCCGGCGTGGTGACGAGACCTTCTAGCAGTGTGAGCAGATGACCGGCCAATCGCGCTACGGCGGTGGCTTCGAAACGGTCGGCAGCATAGTCGATGTGAAGATGTAGAGCGTCATCGGCGGTGATGATGAAGGGGACAGCAGCGTGCGCATCCACTGCGTGTGTGCCGAAGACAAGCAGTGTCTCAAGATGAGATAGCTCCGGCTGGCGTGCAGTGGCGGAATCGGCTTGTAGGGCCGTGAGCCAGGCGTACGCTTCTTGCTCCGGATGGACGGTTGTATGTGTAAGGGTGGGGGTGTGGGAGACAAGCATCCCAAAGGCCACGTCCGTTTCGCCGCTGTAGCGGCTGAGGAGCAGCGCCCATGCTCCCTGGATAAGTACGTGGAAGTCGAGGTCATTTTGTTGCGCAAAGGTGTGCAGCGCGGTGGTGAGTTCCGGTGTGGCTTTGACCTCGTAGGTTGCGCGCAACGTCGCCCCGCCGAAGTGCGGTCGGGGTTTGGCAATAGCCAATGGCGTCGGCGCGGGGAGATCATCAATCATATTGATCAAACAGCTTGTTGAGTTGGCGCGGGCGGGCGCGGGTCAGTTCGGCGATGCGGTCGTTGGATTCGCGGAGCCGTTCGCTGAGGACGTTGATGAGCGCCAGTGACATCTCCGGGTTCTGGCGCGCCAGGGCGATGAGCGGTTCGCGGCGCAGGCGCAATGTGAGCGTGTCCTGGATGGCGACGGCAGAGGTGGTGTGAGGGCTGTCGTCGAAGAAGTTGGTCTCGCCGAAATAAGAGTGCGCCCCCATGGTTGCCAGCCTTGCGAAAGAACCGGTGCGCTTCTCCTGTTCGATACCGACGCGCCCGTTCACGACCACGTACAGCGCGCCGCCGGGATCGTCGTTGTTGTAGATACGCGTGTCTTCTTCATACATTTCTTCCTCGCAGACGTTCGCCAGGATTTTGAGCTGGTCGATGGTCATCCCCTGGAAGAAGGGGACTTCTTTGAGGAAAATGATCTTTTCAATGGCAGAAAGCATAAGGTCCTCCTTCATAAAGTCGGTTTGCACGCCGTTTATTAATCGTTTGGCAGCCTGAGCCGCGAGACGCACTTCCTCTTCTGGATCTTTGAGTGCCGTTTCCAGGAATTCCTCGATCTGTGGAAGGGTAAAGGCGGCTGTTGTGGTCGGTGCGTCTGTCTTCGGCGCTTCGCTGGTTGGTGTGTCGTCTGTTGGCGCTTCTTCTTTGGACGCGTCGAGAGCGCCGAAAAGATCGGCGGGGGGACGGCGGCGCCTACGAGGTGCTGGTTCGGCGTCTGCGGGCGGCGTGGCGGGCTGAGTTGCTTCCGTCTCTGGTGCATCCAGGGCGGCGAAAAGATCTTTCGGCGCAGTGCGGCGGCGTGTGCGGCGCCGTCCGGTTTCCGGTGCGGCAGACGGCGCTTCGGTAGTCGAAGACGCTTTGGTCGTGGGCGGGACGAGTGCTGCGCCGAGTTGCCCTAGCGCAAAGACTGTCATCGTGCGTACCCACGGATCTTCGGGGAGAGTAGCGAGCTTCTCGATGGCTTCGGTGGTGTCCGGCGGTTCCATATCCCAGGTTTCCTTGCTGAGCTCCAAAAGCTTGCTCGTCGGGGTGTCCGGTTCGAAGAGCGGTGCGATCAACTCGGCGGTCTTGGGGGTGGTCAGCGATTCTAAGGCCTCCACTGCGTTCGCGCGCGTCCGGGAATTGTCGCTGCGTAGGGCATCGTTGATGATCTCCACGCTGTTCGGGTCCTGGATGGCGGAGAGCAGGTAGAAAATTTCCGTGGTAAGGCGCTGGCTCTGTTCACGCAGCGCATTTTGCAGCACGGCGAAGCCCGGATGCGTGGCACAGGGTTCCAGGGCTTCGACCAGGCCGTAGTTGCCGTAGATGGCGAGCAGGTTGCCGGTGATGTTCGCGCCAACGATCAGTGGACCAAACTCTTTGGGGTTGATGCGGCTCAAGACGACGGCTGTCATTTTGCGCAGTTGTGCGTTTGGCGAATCGAGCTTGGGGTGGATGACCGGGATGATGGTCTTGTCGAGTGCCACGAGTGTTGCGGCAGCGGTCTCACGGACTTGCGGGCTGATGTCGGTGAGTGCATTGACAATCAGGGCATAGGTTTTACGGCTGCCTACGCGTCCCAATATGACGAGAGCGGCCTGTCGCGTGCGTTCGACGGGGTCGTCGAGGCGAGCGCTGACTTTGGCCTCGAGCTCGGTTTTCACCGCATCATTGAGCGACGTCTTCTGCACGGCAGTTTCAATCGCCAGAGCGGCTTCTAGGCGAACTTCGTCGGCCGGATCGTCCAGGTAAGCCATCAACCGGTGGAGGGTCTGTTCGCTCTTGGTCTGCCCCAAGATGCGGACGCCGTAGGCGCGGTGATGGGCATTATCGCCGGTTAAGAGGGCCTCGAACGCGTCCGCAGCGGGCTTGAGCGTGTATAACTGGCCCGATTGCGCCAGGACCGAAAGGACTTGCCCAAGCACGTTGATGTC
This sequence comes from Anaerolineae bacterium, assembly GCA_046260035.1. GTDB lineage: Bacteria > Chloroflexota > Anaerolineae > B4-G1 > SLSP01 > DSWT01. The sequence continues at coordinate 6,694 of JBJYXQ010000427.1, read as the reverse complement.
GGGATCATCGACCATATTCGCCATTTGGGTGAGGAATTGAGGATCATCGGGCGCGGCGAGTTGTTGCAGTCCCACAATGGCGGACTGCCGAACCTGCCCGGAGTTATCGTTCGCAAAGTCGAGATATAGTTGGCGTACAGCATCGCCGCGCAGATCGGCGGCAACGAGCACGTCAAGGATAGCGGCGCGCGTGTGGCTTTCGGGGGCGGCGTGGGCGGTCTGGCTCAGGATGGGGATGGCATCGCGCCCGCCGATTCTGCTGATGAGTTGCGCCATAAATACAGTGAGCTCGTGGCTGGTGCTGCTTTCGAGCTTCTCGCGTAGTTTGCTCAACGTTGCTGGGTCGGCGACGGTTAACTCGGAGGCATTTTGGGTCAGCAGGAAGGAGTAGTCCTCTTGTTCGAGCATCTTAACAAGCGCCCGACTGTATTGACGCCGAACGATCAGAGCGTTGCCAATGTAAGCGACAGCGAGCGCAAGCGTAAGCACGGGCAGGAACCACGGTAGTGCCACAAACGGCGGTAACAGGAGGATGCTGCCGATAAACGCACCGATGGGCGCAACGAGACCGTCGATGAAGGCATGCGCGCGTCCCTTGATGCGCAGAGGAACGGCATTGTAGAGTAGGCTGTTGATCTGATAGCCGACATTCCCGTAGAAAGCGGTGCTGTCGAAGTAGCTAAAGGCAGCCATCGGCAGACCAGGGAAGAATACCAGGCCTGCGCAAACCGCCAGGTTGCCGGCGGGGAAGATCATGTAAGCATTGCCTATCCCGATCCAACCGATGATGCGGCTGAGTACGAAGAGCTGGAAAGGCAACATAATCAGGTTCGCCACGCCGGTTACGAGACCGTAGAAATTTGCCATCGCTTCGGTAGTCTGGAGTTTGTCGACAATGATCACGCTGGTCTGATAGCCAACAAAGGTGAGGAGAATCACGACGACAAGTGTGCCGATGGCGATCCATCGCAGGAAACCTGACTGTGTGACGTAGTGGTAGCCTTCACGCAACTCGTTGCCGTATGAGGCGTGGGTTTTTTCTGTTGTCTTGGTCTTGACGACGGAAAGTCCCGCTGGAGCTGCATCTTCGCTGGACTTTATAATGCGTGGCATCAGCCAGGCTCCCAGCGCCATCATGCCTAACATACTGAGCCACACGATGATGATGCTGTTGGGCGAGAGGACTTTATTCAGCGATTCCATGCTCAGCCCGGCAACGATACTGCCGATGCTGCCGGCAGTGCCCAGGACGGGCACTATACGTTT
>JBJYXQ010000427.1:0-5328 GCA_046260035.1 Anaerolineae bacterium | reverse complement strand
CGGCAACGATACTGCCGATGCTGCCGGCAGTGCCCAGGACGGGCACTATACGTTTAGCTGCTCGCGTATCGTAGAAGCCGTTGATGTACGTGAACCAGTGCGCGGTGAGAATGTCGGTCAGCGGAACGTAGATTAACAGATAGAGCAGAGGATAGGCAATGCGCGTGAATCCCATGTTGAGCAGACCAAAGCCGATGATGATGCCTGTCCCGCCGATGAGCAAAATGGAGATCAGAAGCTTGTGACTGGCGATGCGGTCGGCGAACGCGGTATAGATAGCGACCGCAGGTATGGAGAGGATGGCTCTCACCATGAAGAACCAGGGCAGTCCTTTTACGCCTACTTGTTCCAGGAAGGCCGCTGCGACGATGGTCTCACCCCAGACCGCACCAAGGGTGACTGCCAGGAGCATCGCATAGAGCAGGAGCAGTCGCGGCCACTCTTCCGATCGGATGTTGAACAACTTGCTGAAGAATTGCACCATAATCTGCACCGTCCTTAAGGACTCATCGATGTTATAAGATACTGTCGCTCGGCGTCAGCATAATCGGTTGATGTCGCTGCATAATTCCGCCACCCTTGCTGAATCCGCGCAAGGGCGATGACACTATCATAGCACAATTTAGCTGTGTTAGGATAAAGTTTGTGTGGCGGTTCTGTAGCAGTTGTGTTAGGAAATTACAGTGAAGCGAGTTTCGCAAGGGTTTGGAAGGCTTGGGCTCGCGCACCCTTATGTGAATCTCGATAGCCTCAAAATTCCTCCGGGACGTGGCTCAAATGGGGAACTTGGCCGGATTCTGTCAGGATCAATCCTACCCGCGCGGCATAAGCAGCGCGAATTTCCTGGTGCAGTAGGATGTTCTCAAGATAGGTCCGGCGGAAGTAGCTATCTGCGGGGATGAGCGCGTGTTTGCGCGCCATTTCGTCATAGGCTCGACGAAGGTATTTGGTGGCCTCTTCAGGCTGCTCATTGGCTGTGAGTGCTTGGCTGTAACGGAAGAGGATTTCCTCACTCACACACTCGGTAATTTGCACAAAGCCGAACGTCTGGTAGAGGTCCAGCGCTTTTTGTCCGGTATCCAGCGCGCTGTTCAGATGGTCATAGATTGTGCTGGGCTTGCTGGTGGCGGCATCTTTTTCCAGCAGCGCTAATTTAAGGTGCGCAGCGGTGGCCTTACACAGCGCCGCCATCTCATACTGCCGCGAAACCAGAGGGCTGTGGAGGGCGATCTGTTGCACTTCTTCGGCCAGTTCCAGCGTCATATGCAGGTGGGCTTCGTCGCCAAGCGCGTTATAAAGAATGGCCCACACCAGCTTCAGGCTGGCAAGTCCGCGATCCTGGAGTGGCTCTCCGATGGCGCGGATGCGGTCGAGACTCGCAAGGGCTTCGGTGTACTGATATTGCTCACTTTGGATTTGGGCGATGTGAAACAGTGGGTAAACTTCGTCACGGGAGCCGATCAGGATGCGCCGGCACTCTTCCAACAGACCTAGACCACCCTGGTAATCGCCCAGGTAGATGCCCTGAATCCGTCCGCAAGCCTGCAGGGCTTTGCTCTCGTTGGGACGGTGGCCAATCTCGCGGCTGATGTTGAGTCGTTCCTGCTGGTATTCTGTCAGCAAGCGGTAGTAGTCGCCGCTACGCTCGAATTCCAATCCCAGGAGGTTGAGCAATGACATTTGCGTGATTTTGTCATCGAGACCTCGTCGCATAGCGAATGCAGCGGCGGCTTCCAAGTACTCCATGCTGAGCGTGGGTTCGTCGCTGAAGGCAAAAACGCCCCCCATACCGATGAGCAGCCGCGCCTCGTAATGTTCATCCTGCAACTGGCGAGCGAGTTCGAGGGCACGCTCTGCCAGTGGTTGCCACGAAGAATCGCTCAAGGCCAGGCGATGGTTGACAATGGCGATAAGGCTTTCCATTTCGCGGCGCTGGTCGCCCAACTGCTGCGCCAACGCGAGGGCTTGTTGCGCCATCGGGATGCCGGCCTCGATTTCCTCTTTGCTCTGGTAGTCGGCTACGCCTGGCTGTTGTAGTAGCGCGTCGATGGTCAGTGTAGGATCGTCGGCTAACTGTTCCGCTAGCGGCAGCAGCGCCCTGGCATCTTCCCACATCGCTTCGAATTGTCCCATGAGATAGAAGACCGCGCGCCGCTCGTTAAGGACCCTGAAACGCTGGGTGCGTATGGCGCGGCGTTGATCTTCGTCACTTACTTCGCGCTCCAATGTATCGAGGATTTCCAGGGCACGCGTGTACTGCTTACCTGCTTCGGCGTTTGCGTAGACGTGTTTGGCGTGTGCGGCACCCTTGAGGACATAATCCAGTTCTCTATCCGGCAGGCCAGCGTGCCGGAAGTGATAGGCCAACGCGCCGTAATATTGTGGAGAGGGTTGGGACGTATCATCCATTTTACAGCAATGGCTCTCAATATATTCGGCGGTGCGCAGATGATAACTGGTCCGTTGAGTGCTAAGCAGGCGGTCGTAGGCTGCGTCACGGATCAACGATGACCGGAAAACGTATTCGATGCCCAATTCTGGAGCGCGCCCACGCTCGCGGATCAACTGCGCGCGTTGCAACGCTGTGAGGTGCGCTTTTACACGCTCCGGATGGGCGGCCAGGACTTCGATGATCTTCAACCAGAATACGGTGCCGACCACGGAGGCGATTTGTAAGATGTGCTGCTCTTCCGGCGTGAGCCGGTCGATGCTTGCCAGGAGCAGATTCTGCATGCTATCGGGTAGCGTGAGGGTGGTGACGGCCTGGGTGGTACGCCAACTGCCGTCCTCCGGGGCACGGGTTAAGATCCCCTCGAAAATCAGCGCGCGCACCAATTCCTGGATGTAATAGGGATTTCCTTCAGCCTTGCTGATGATGAGATCTTGCATGGCTTCGGGGAGCACATCCGGGCCGATTAACTTAGCGATCATCTCCTGACTTTGCTCAGCGGTAAGGGGGGCGAGCGTGAGGTTGGTCAGGCGATGCGGGTATTCAGTCTCGATGTAGTAGCGGAATTCCCAGATCTGCGAGGTGCGATCCGGTCGGAAGACGAATAGCCATAGCAAGTCGGTATAATCGCAGAGTGGCAGGCAGTATTTAAGCAGATCCAGCGACGTGGCATCGACCCATTGCATATCGCTGAGGTTGATCACGAGTGGACCTTGTTGTGTGAGCGCCTCAACCCAACTGCGCAGTGTGAGGAAGAACTGCTGGCGCAGGCTATCGGCATCGAGATGCTTGATCCGTTCGGCGTGATCCGCTTCCAGCGGAAGGGATAGCAGCGTCGCCAGGTCGGGGAAATACTCATCAGCCTGATCGCCCCACAGCACCTCGGATTGTTCGTGAAGGCGGTCGCGCGTTTTCTCCTGCGGTTCGTCTGCGCGGATACCGAGCCAGTTGCGCAACATATCCTGCCACACCGCATAGGGTTGCGACTGGGTGTAAGAGCGGCAGCGCCCGCGTAGCCAGATGACGCCGATCTCAGCATCTGCGGGTGGAGTGGGGTAGTCCGGTAGATCAACGGAGGTCGGCTTACTAACCTCAGCGCCTTTGTCGCGCGCTTCGGCCAGGAGCGCGTTCTGCCGGGCAAAATAATGGCGTACTTCATTGGTGAGCAGCGATTTGCCCATCCCATGCTCTCCAGTGAGAATGACGATGCCACCGATACCGTCGCTTAAATCTTCGATGCAAGCTTTGAGACTGCCAACCTCTGCGTCGCGCCCGATAAGCGGGCTGGCCAGCTCGTATTCTGGTTTTTCCAGACTGGTGTAGGGCGTGAGAGGGCGGTAAACGGCGACGGGGGTGCTTACGCCCTTGACCTTGATCTCGCCGAGAGGCAGCCACTCAAACTGCGTAGTGGTGAGGCGATAGGTGTTTTCGCTTACCAAGACGGTGCCGGGTTCGGCAGCGGTTTCCATACGTGCGGCAAGCGCAATAGCCTCGCCCATCGCCGTCTCTTCCCGGTACTGGCGGTCGTTGCCTACGCTGGTGACAATCACCTCGCCTGTGTTGACCCCTACGCGCAACTCGAGGTCGATGCCCTCGCGTTTTTCTAGATCGGCAGCAAACGGTTGCAGGGCGGTTTGCATCGCCAGGGCAGCCAGTACCGCGCGCTCCGGATCATCTTCGTGCGCCGTCGTCGTCCCGAAGAAGGCGACCATGCCATCGCCGCGAAATTGGTCGACTTTCCCGCCGAAACGATAGACCTCCGTTTCCAGGATTTGCAGGACGCGGTTCATCATCTCGACCCACGCCTCGGTGCCTACCTGTTCCATCAGATCGGTAGAGCCTTTGACGTCTGCGAGGATGATTGTCGCCAGGCGGCGTTCCCCTTCGAGTTGAGTAAGGTCGCTGGCTTCTGGGACACCGGAAAGCGTGCGCTCTGGCGCGGCGGAACGCTTCCTTTCTGGTGTGCTTTCTGGAATGTTCGTGGGAATTTCCTGGGCACGCAGTGGTATGACGTCGAACGCGGTGTCGGTGGCGAGAGGACTACCGCACTCTCTGCAGAAGCGATGGGCACTCGGGTTCTCCGTTCCGCAGGCCGGACAGAGTAGCCGGAGATGCGCGCCACACATACCACAGAACTTATCTCGTGCGCGAACCTTGTAACCGCAATCAGGACATTTCATCGTTATTCAACCGTCTCTTGAACGTTTTTGCGCGCTTCCAGGGAGAAAAAGGGTAATACAGTAGACTAAAACGGGCGCGTCACAGTCCATCCTGCCCCTGTGTAACGCGCCCCAAAGCGTAAAGGCTGAAACGTGAAACGTGAATTCTACACATCACGCGTCACGTGCCGCGATTTAATAATAAGCGTCCAGAGCCATGCGGAAGCGTTTGGTGAGTTCGATCATGATGTCCACGGCCATTTCGCCATCTCGTTTCAGCACGCCGAGGAAGTTCTCGCGGGGAAGAATCAGACATTCGGTCGCTTCGGTGGCAATGACCGATGCAGTGCGTGGACCGTTGTCCAAGAGGGCTAACTCACCGAAGAAGTCCCCAGGCCCAAACGTGTTGACGACCGCCTTGCTGCCGTCAGCCTTCTCGCGAACTGCCTCGGCTTTGCCGGACGCGATGATGAAGAACCCATAGCCATCACGGCCTTGCGGTACAATCACCTCGCCGGGAGCGCAGGTGCGGTCAACGAAGATCCGCGCCAGGTTTTGCATTTGACGCTTCTTCAGATTTTCGAATAGGGGCACTCTACAGAGAATCTCTATTGCTCGTTCCAGGTCTGCCATAACGCTTCCTCCTTAGCGGGTTAATGAACTCTTGTTGATATTATAGTCAAACGATGGAAGTGTGCAAATGACTGCGGTGTATCGGGT
>JBJYXQ010000426.1:0-15110 GCA_046260035.1 Anaerolineae bacterium | reverse complement strand
CCTTGATCGCAGAGAAGAGGAGTTCGTCTTGGGCGTAGCTCGTCAGCACGACGACTTGCGTGTGCGGGCTGCTCTGGCGGATCTGGCGCGTGGCCTGCACGCCGCCCTGCTCGGACGGTTGCCCGCCCGGTTTGAGCGGCAGCACCAGGTCCATCAGGACGACGTCGGGCACATGCTCAGCGCAGCCTTCGATAGCGCTTTGCGCGTCGCCCGCTTCGCCCACGATGGCGATATCGGGGTGCGCGCTCAGGTAGAAACGCAGTCCTTTGCGAACCACGTCGTGGTCATCGACGATATAGACGGTGATGTGTTCTTCATTGGCTTCTGAAGCCATCGTCGTATCCTGCATAGGTCAGCGCCCTGCGAAAAAGAGCACGCCAAAAGCTAACGCCATAGCGATCAGGAGCATCATCACCAACCACCGTACCGCTTGTGCATTATCGCCGTTGTTTCTGCGTATGACGATGCTTTTGAGCATCGCTACGCCGATGATGAGGATGAGGGTGAAGACAATCCACACACTCTCGCTGGCGAAGCTGCTCTGCATATTGTCGAAGAAAACACCTGGGTTTCCGCTGCCGATCACAAAACCGATGATTCCACCGAGGATGAGGCCGAGGATTAAGCCACCCAGCCATCGGCTTCTTGGTTTTGGCGAGGGTTCCTCTTCCTCGTAATAACTTTGATAGTCATCCATTTCTCGACTCCTTTTTTGACTATTCCCAGCGGAAGAAGCGGGCGGCCACGATTGTGCATATAACAAGCACACCCCCAAGGACGGCTACCTCGAGGAGATGATCTCCCCAGGTATCGCCAAACCAGAGTCCGCGCAGCAACTTGACCACGTAGGTGAGTGGCAGGTAGTTTGCCACTTTGCGGATACCTTCGGGTAACAGCTCAAGCGGGAGGCTGGCCCCGGAGAGGAACATCATCGGATAGAAGATCACCATGCCGGCGACCTGGGCCGTACGCGCGCCACGGGCCAGGCTGGCGATGACATACCCAATCGCGCACATCGCCAATCCACAGAAAATAACGGCCAAAACGACTGCAATCACCCGCCCCTCAAACTGCACGCGATAGAGCAGCCACCCGACCAATACTAAACCGATCATCCCCACCAGTGTTATAGTTAGATTCGCTACCACATCGGCCAGAATGTAGGTGACGGGTTTCAAAGCCGTGGCTTTGAAGCGCCGCAACACGCCGGATTCACGGTAGCTACTGATGGTAATGGGAACTGCCATAAAACCCATCGTACCCAAGATCAGCGCGGTATAGGCAGGCATAGAAATGTCCATCGAGCCATAGCCGCCAAACATGGGAGTCGGGTCGTTGCCGTACATCGCGCCGAAAAGCACAATCATCAGTGGCGGGAAGGCCAGGGTGAAGAACGTCGCGATCGGATCCCTCAGGTAGAGCTTGAAATTCATATAGGTAAGCTGTAAAAAGCTGCGCATTTTTCACTCCCTCATCTCTCGTCCGGTAAGGGTCAAAAAGACGTCTTCGAGGTTCGGTTGCTCGGTACGCAGGTCCAGAAACTGGACGCCCGCGTCTTCCAAGGCATCAATGACCGAACCCGCGAATCGTTCTCCATGGCCATAAACAATCATCCGTTCGCCCGATTGTTCTACGCGCTGGACTTGCGGCAAATCCAGCAGCGATGGCGCAGTCTGGTTCTCTGGAAGGGTGAAGACCAGCCGGTTTTCAGCGCCCAGGGAGCGGATCAGCGCTTCGGGTGTATCCAGGGCAACGATTTGACCCCGGTCGATGATCAAAACGCGATCACATAGACGCTCGGCTTCTTCCATAAAGTGCGTGGTGAGGAAGACTGTACATCCCTGGTCGCGGATCCGTCGAACCAGGTCCCACATTGAGCGTCGAGCCTGTGGATCCAGTCCGGTGGTCAGTTCGTCGAAGAAGACGACCTTAGGGTTGTTGATCAAAGCCAGGGCGATGAAAAGGCGTTGCTTCTGACCGCCGGACAGTTTGTTGAAAGCTGCCGACTGCTTTTCCGTCAATCCGAGGGTATCTAGTAATTGTTTGGCATCCGCGTGGTTTTTGTAAAAGGCACTGAACAGCGTCAGCGCTTCTCCGACGCGAAGCCTTGGAGGCAAGGCCGATTCCTGTAATTGGACGCCAATTTGCTTGGCGATGATCTGTCGTTCTGTCCCGGGATTCATGCCGAGTACCTTGACGGTACCGGTATCCGGTAGACGCAGCCCTTCGATACACTCGATGGTCGTTGTCTTTCCTGCTCCATTCGGGCCGACCATGCCGAAGATCTCACCTTCAAGCACCGCGAAAGAGATTCCATCGACGGCCTTGACGCTCCCGTATGTTTTGTAAAGTTCGTTCACTTCAATGATCGATGCCATACTGCTCCTCCCGATTGACGCGAATTCCTGAACTGTTATCCATATAAGCGGGTCATTTTACATAGACCAACTCTCATTCTCCTTGAGAAGGACGACATTCGTCTTCACTCCGGCATCGTGTATACGGCGTGCAAAGCCTTCGGGAGTGTGATGAGTACGGAGCAACGGCGACCGCGGCTGGACGCCCAGATGAATGGGGATGACGACCCCGGGTTCGAGGTCGACGACCGCGCGCATGGCTTCCTTTTCACCCATCGTCATAGGGATGCGAAATGTTGTGACGGGTATCAAGGCGACGTCGATTGTAAACCGGCGGCCAATCTCGGCCATGAAGGCGCCATAATACGTGTCGCCGGCAAAGTAGATGCATTTGTCTTCAACCTGGATCACGAATCCACCTGCGAGGGCGGGGTGCAGCGCTGGAACCGCAGTAATCGTCACCTGTCCGAAACGTTTTTCTTCCCAAAGTGCCAGCCCGACAGGATGCTTTGCGCCACTGAGTTGTGTCATCCACTTTGCCCGTCTGGGCGTGACAACCGGGACGCTTTCCAGCAGCGCTTGCAGGAATTGGCGATCCACGTGGTCCCAGTGGTTGTGCGAGATGAGCACCAGGTCCACATCGCCGCACGCTTCGCGCGATCGAGCTGGTGGCGCAACGCGCTTGTACGCTGGATTACCCCTCGTCCCGAAGTAAGGGTCGGTGAGAATCTTGGCATTATCGGCTTCGATCAAAGTCGTACTGTGCCCGATCATTGTGATTTGCATCGGTGTTTCTCCCAGCTATAGGGACCCGTGATCAGGGATTGAGAATCCCCCCAATCCCTGATCACCTTTTTCCCTTTGACGGCAGGATGAAGCGGCTTTACTCTTTCGATACCGAGACCGGGAGATTGCCCAGCAGCAGGGTGGGGCTGACGCCGTGCTCGGTGACGACGATCTTGGCGTTGTCCTTGAGGGAGTTCTCGGTCATCTCCAACTTGCGCAGAAGTTGGGCGTTGCCCTGGAAGTATTTCTCGGCGGCCTCGTTGACCAGCTGGATGGCTTGGGCGCGCCCTTCGGCTACTCGGATGGAGGCTTCGCGTTCACCTTCTGCCCTTTGGATGGTCGCCTCGCGCTCACCCTCGGCGCGCTGTATCGTAGCGAGCTTCTGCTGCTCGGAGGCTTCGAACTCACCGGTTGCCAACAGGCGCATCGAACGGCGTTCCTGCTCGGCGGTCTTTTGCTTGTGCATTGCCTTCTTAATGTCTTCCGGCGGATCGATGAGCATAATCTCGACCTTACTCACCACCAGTCCCCAATCGGTCGCAAATTCATTGAGAACACGTTGCAGGTTACTGGCGATCTTTTCACGGGCGATCAAGCTCTCATCCAATGTCAGATCGCCGAATTCCTGACGCAGGTTGGTCATCGCCAGTTGAATGATGGCGCGCTTCCAGTTGTCGATGTTGTAGAAGGTGCGCTTGATCGACTCTTCGTCGGACTTGGGTCGCACCCACATCACGCCATCCACGCGAATTTCGACGTTGTCCTTTGTGATTACCGGTTGCGGCGGGATGTCCATGGTGTGCTCGCGGATGTCGCGGATACGGACGAGCTGAAAGAAGGGGATTTGGAAGCCGAGACCGGGCATGACGAAGCAGTCGTATTTGCCAAGTGTCTCCTTAATGCCGCGTTCAAAGGGTTTCAGGGTGTAGATCAGACTGTATATAGTTCTCATGATGCTCCTTTCGAATGTGAAATTAATTAGGGAAAAATTTATAGGGCCACAGCCAATTCGTCGAGAATGCGCGCCGTGGTCATCAACAACAACGGAAGCGGCAGAGCGTGATAGACCGTGATTTGATGAGTGCCGTCGTTTTTGAAGCAGAGTAATTCTTGGCCGGCCTCGTCGGTGAGCGTGAAGGAACACCCGGTGTCGCCTTTGGTATAGGCCAGACGATACCCTCGGGCATCGTAGACAATCTCGCTCCAGGTGTTCATCTGGCGGCCCTGGTACTGGATCGCGGCCAGCGGTTGCTTGTTGCGCGTGAGGGCCATTCGACCGCTCACACCGCGCACACGTCGCAGTGCCCACGAGGCGTTGGCATCTTCCCATTCGTATCCCGACAGGCTGTGATGAATCCGTGCCAGTGGTTCGCGATGCTCGTTGAACGTTATATTGTAGGCGCGTCCTAATCCCAGGAATCCCGGTCCGCGGTGACAGGTCAACGGCGTGGCCTCGGGTTCGATCAAAGGTCTGCGCAGATGGCGTAAGTCAGCGGGCAGCCAAGGCCACGTTTGTCCTACCGGGATCACCAGTTTAGCGCCCAGCCAGGCCCAGTTCTCGAGGCTTAGATCAGGTTGGTGTGCCGCAAGAGCTGCGCCGGTAGGGCCGGGCAGTGTTGCCGGTGCGTAAGGTAATTCCGCTTCAGCCAGAATGGTCGTGCCGATGCCAGCCTGACTCTCCAGCGTCAGTCGTCCACCAATGTTGAGCATACGTTCCTGCATATTGGCCAGCCCTAAACCAGGACCGTGTTGTGTGGTATCGAAGCCGATACCATTGTCTTCAATGGTTAGCGCAACGCGGTCGCTGGTACAACGTAGGTGGACGTCAACGCGCGTCGCTTTAGCATGCCGGGCCACATTATGCAGCGCTTCCTGTACGACGCGATAGAGCGCCTCGCTCACCATAGGCGGCAAGTGCTTGCCGTCGCCTGCCACTTCCAGGTAGATGAGAAGATGTTCCTGCGCGCCAAAGAGTAGCGTGTAGTCGTTGAGTGCGGCGGCTAATCCTTGTTCCTGCAGTGAACCGGGCCGCAGGTCTTCGATGAGGCGAGTCGTTTCGCGTTGCGCATGTTGTGCGGCAGCTTCGATCTCGCGCACCATATCGCCCAGATCGGCAATAGTGGCGGGTGAGATACTTTCCGGCGCACGTTGGAACGCTTCAAAATGGGTTCGGATGGCGCTGGCTGTCATCGTTAAACTGAAAAGGTGCTGTTTGACGCTATCGTGAAGTTCTCGGGCCAGCCGGTTGCGTTCTTCCACGACAGCCAGCGCGCGTACCTGGTCGGTCAGGCGAGCGTTGCGCTCGCGTAAAACGGCGAGGTCTTCTTCATCTTCCTCGAGTTGTTCGGCCAAGGCGTCGAGTTGGTCGGCAAATTGGCGCATATCATCGATGTGGGTGTCTTGGATGCGCAACGCCAAGTTGCCTCGGAGCCATGCCTTGCTGATGTCGTGCATCCGGCGCAGGCGGCGCGTGAGCGGTCGGCTAAGCAGCGCACCCAAGAACAGCCCGATGATGGCCGAAGCGATGACGACGATGCCGATATGCAGACCCCAGGTGGCTTGCCTGCTCTCAAATCCGCCTTGCAATAGGGCCAGCAGTCCCAATCCGAGTATTTCGGCAAGCAGAATACTGCCGGTGGTTACGGCGGCTTGCGTGAAAGCTAAAATGTACCCCACTTTTAAGCGTGGGGTGCGCAAATCGCGGCGTAGGCTATTTCGCATGGTCGGTACTCCTGTTTTTCAAGCCGTGGCGCGCGGAACATACGCGCACTCTTGAGTTTTTAAGATACTATCATTGTAACAAGAGTGCGTGGGTTTGTCATCAGGCATACGGACAGATTTTTTCTTGTACTTGGGTACAGGTACAAGCCACCCTCGCGAAAGTCGCGTATAAAGACCTACGTAAGGAGAATTTCAGTCAGCTTTTTGCTGGAGTGCCAGAGCTTGCGCGAGATCCGCGCGCGCGTCCAGTTTTTCGAAGGTCTTGATGGCCTCACGCAGGTGCATCTGTGCCTTGTCAGAGAACGTCGTTTTCTCGGTCAGAATCAGTTTGACTAGCGCGAGTTTTGTTCTGGCGATTTCATGCTCGTTGTTGAGGTGACCAAGCATATCCAGGCTGGTGTGTAGTGCTTCCTCGGCCAACTGCGGCGCGGCTTGTGCTAGGTGAATCTGGCCCAACAGCCGGTGCGCGATACCTTCTTCAAGAGGATCGCTGTAGGTTTGGGCCAGGGTGATCGCGTGTTGGGTGTATTGCATGGCTTGATCCAAGTCGTTGGTTTTCAGATAGTATTCACCCCAGAGGCGCTCAAGCTCAGGTAGAAATTCTTTGGAGCCGATGTCATCGAGGAGGGTCTGACTCCGTTGCAGGTATTCCTGTGCTTGCTCCCAGTTCTCCTGGTGGATGTAGACCTGGGCCAGGTTGATAAGCGCCACAGCTTCGCCGCGGGGAGCGCGGATATTTTGCCAGATGGCGAGGGATTGCATGTACATATCGCGCGCTTCTTGCCATTCACCGCGCTTGAGATAGAGGTTGGCTAGGTTGTTACCACTGATGGCCTGCCCGTAAACGTCGCCGATCTCGCGTTTGATCGCCCACCCACGCTGGTAGGCGGCATGGGCTTGCTCCCAATCGCCTCGTAGGACGTAGGCGCTGGCAAGGTTGATGTGGGCGTTGGATTCGCCAGTGAGGTCCCCAACTTCCTGGTAGGCGCGGATGCTCTCCTGGCAGAACTGAATGGCATTATCAAGGTTGCCGAGACGCATATCGATACCTGCCTGGGTGTAGAGAGCCGCGCCGTAGGCTTGCAATCCATCAGAATTGTTGATGCGCGTAGCAAGGTCCAGGCTCTTTTGGCACCATGCGAGTGCTTGTGTGTTATTGCCCTGTCGCCAGTAGACTTTGGCACCCAGAAGGTAGATGCGTGCCGCCTCGACGGTTGGCGCCAATTCCGCGACCGTCTCCAGACCACGCTGCAGCCAAGCGAAGACAGTATCGTAGTCATCGCGCAGTTCGTAGACGTTGGCAATTTCGAAACACAATTCAGCCACTTGTCGGCGCTGTGCATCCGATGGCGGCTGTCCTTCGATGAGGGCTTGCGCGACAGCATAATGCGCCAGTGCTTCATCATATTGCCCGATCAGAGTCAGTACGATACCTGACGATTGGTGCGCGAGTAGTAGAGATTTTTGGTAATGCGCCACATTCTCCGGCTCGGTTTTATGGAGCATCTCCAACGCCCGCGCGTACCATTGCAACGCGGTCGCGTTCGCATATGCTAGGTGGGCTTGCCGCGCGGCTTGGAGGCTGTAGGTGATGGTCTTCCCGATTTCATTGGCCTCACCGAAATGATAGGCCAGTTCCTCGGCGAAGGCAGCAGTTTGACCGGCGGCGCGATGTTCCAATGCCTCACCGGCTTTGCGGTGCAGAAGTCGTCGTCGCAGCGGGCCGAGGTCCGCATAGATAACGTCCTGGATTTCTGTCTGGCGGAAACGCAGGCGCGGTCCGCGTGCCTGCGTACTGGCGGGAATTTCCTCGATGAGTTGGCGCTCGAAGGCTTCGTCCAGGCGTTCTAAAAGCTGCCACTCGGAAAGGCCGCTCATCCGTTGCAGATCTTCGAAGCGGAACACCTGGCCCAGTGCCGCCGCTTGTCGCAGGATCCCACGCGTCTCAACACTCAGTTGCTCAATGCGCCGCCAGACGGTCTCGCGCGCACTCTGCGGGAGCCGCACCTCTTTGAGTGCTTGTTCGTACCACGTGGGATCGGCATCGGTTCCAGACGGTGGGATCAGGCCATCGTCTTCCAAGACTTTGGCGACCTCTTCCATGTAAAACGGATTTCCGGCGGTCTGGGCGTATATCTTTTCGATGAGCGCTTCGGGAACGGCCCGGCCCCATAAATAGGTCAGCGCCATTTCTACTTCATCTTGTGTCAGTCGCTCAAGCGGCACATGACGGTACGTTGGATGGCTGCGCAGTCCGCGTAATGTTTCCAGGAGAGGATGCCCGGCTTCCACTTCGGTATCACGATATGTCCCGAGTACAAAGATGGGCATTGTGGGAATATGCCGACCCAAATAGAGCAGGAGTTCCAGGCTGTTGGTATCAGCCCAATGCAAGTCTTCGAGGATGAGGAACCACGAGCGTTCCTGTGTCGCGCGGCGGATGAACTGGGTGAGGCTCGTCATCAAGCGTAGTTGTTCCTGCTTGGGATCCAGTGGTGGCGCCACGTGCAGTTCAGGTAGCATCTGGTGAATTTCGGGGATCAGCGACGCGAAATTGGCGAGTTGCTGGCGGGCTTCCGTGTTGTAAAACTCCGGTGGGACGGTGTTGAGATACTCGCGCAGCACTTCCGTGAATAGGTGGTAGGCTGCTTGTCCTTCACTGTCTTCGCAGTGACCGACGAGCAGTACCGGTGGGTGGCTTTGTGCCGCGACCTGTTGCGCCAAGCGTGTCTTGCCGATCCCCGGTTCCCCGGTGATGAAAGCCAGTTGCCCGTGTCCGGCAGCGGCTTCCTCCCAGCAAGCCCGCAGCGTTTGCACCTGCTTCTCGCGTCCAACCAGGAGCTGTGTGCGAGGACGTGCTGCGGATTCTATGTCACTGAGCAAGTTGCTGAGGATGCGCCGGACTTGTTGTGCGCTGGCGTAGCGATTGTTTGGATTTTGATCCAGCAATTTGAGGATCAGGTGATCCAACGAAGCCGAAATCTGTAGCTTGCCATCGGGCCTGTTGAAATCGCGCGGGTGACGCGGTGAATAGCGCAGGTGGCTTTGTAACACAGCTTGTTCGTTTGTGTCGGCGGAGATGGATGTCTCCCCGCGTGCTGGTTCCTCGAAGGGCAGGTGCCCGGTAAAGAGTTGATACAAAATCATGCCAAAGGCGTACAAATCGGTGCGTGCATCAAGGGCTTCGCCCAGGATCTGTTCGGGGGCAAGATAATCAGCCGTGAGAAAGAGCCGGGGGGTATCCAATAAATTGCGCCCTTCCTCCAGGCGCCCCAGGCCGATGCCGGTCAGGCGCGCGCCTTGTGGGGTAAGGAAGATGTTCTGCGGCTTGAGGTCGCCAAGGACCACACCATGGCTGTGGGCGTATTCCAGCGCACTGATCACGTCTAGAGCGATTTCGAGGAGATACGCCGGGCTGGTACTAAAACCCGATGGAGTGCGCAGTTCATCGCCATTGATCCGCCGTTCGTTCAGAAAATCCTGTAGTGTGGGATAGGGAACGTAGGCTTCAACGCTTAAAATGAGGCTGCTGCCAGCACTCTCTTCACGATCCCATGCAAAAACCTCGACGATGTTAGGATGATCCAGGGCGACAATCTGCTGGGTCTGTTGCATAAACCGTTCAACAGTGGCAGTGCTGAAAGCGGGCGAGAGAATTTTGAGCACAACCGTTCGGTTTTCTTCGATATCGGTAGCTTTAAGCACGGTGCCCAGGAGGCTTTCACCGATCTTGCTTTCGATGCGGTAACGATTTTTGATGACTTGCCCTGGCAGGTTGAGTGCCTCACGCGCATGGACGGCGCTCAGTGCTGCTTCAACGGTTGGGTAGACGGTGAAGAAGTCGGCGCAGCCACCCAGTTTGATAATGTGTCTGACATTTTGTGGCGGATTGGCGAGGATAATGGGCTTGCCGCGCCATTGCTGGCGGAACGCCACCAGTGATTTGAGGCTGGCGGTGGTGAAGGTCTCAACCTGCGATAGATCGATGATCGAACTGGTCGGCGAGTGGGGATCGGACATTTCAGTCAGTTGCCGCGCCAGCGCGTCGATGCCATGTTCGTCGAAGATGCTGGTTGGGGTAACGATGGCGGTTTCGCCGTTGGGCGTGAACTGCAGGTCCATAGCTCCTGGAGGCGTCAGATCGAGGGTCATCCCCTCATAGGCGACAGCGGTTTCAAGGGTAAACCCACGTTGGTTTCGGTAGGCTACGGCCGTCGCGTAGATTTCCTCGATTTTGGCGTCGGAGTAGGAGGGGTCGTGGTGGAAGAGAATCAACTGCTTGACCCCGGCAGCCTCCGCCAGGTCCACACCGATCATCGCCGAACTGTGTCCCCAATCCTCTTTGACCCAGGCGTCCTGGAGCGTGTACATCGCATCGAATATGAGCGCATCAGCGTTGCGGAAGAACGTTACGTGAGGGTTGACGACATCGTCCTCCAACTTCTTGTATTCGGCATCGCTAGCGTAAACGAAAACACTGTGCTGGTCCTCGAAGCGATAGCTGTAGGCATCGCCGGGATGCGCATTTTTGAGCGTCTCGACACGGACTTTTTCAAAGAAAAGGGGTTCGTCTGGTGTGATATGCAAAAACTTGATATCCGCCGACATGTAATCCAGGGATACTGGCCACGTTAGCGGGCGCTGCTGGATTTTAAAAGCAGTCTCTAGGTCGTGCGCGCCATAGATGAAAATGCGATTGCCAGGAACAAACGCGGGGGTAAACATTGGAAATCCCTGAATATGATCCCAATGGGCGTGGCTGATGAAGAGATGCATTGTGCCCTTGCCTTGCCCAAATGGCCCCTTCATCAATTCGAGACCCAAAGGATAGAGGCCTGATCCGGCATCGAGAACGAAGAGCTGTCCCTCGGCTTGTACCTCGATACAGGCCGTGTTTCCACCTGCTGTTCCGCGCGCCATAGGTGGAAGCTTGCTTACGTAGGCGTGGACTGCTTCGGAGTCTTGCGTGTTTATCTGTGGCATAGCCAGGATCGCCTGGCAGATTTTCTCTTCGATCTGTGCGGAACTAATTGGGGCAGGAATAGAACCGCGTGTACCCCAGATTGTGATCTTCATCTATCTCCTCGTCAGCTCAGCCATTAAGCTCTTCTTCTGGCAAGGGTAGGGCGATATAAAAAGTGCTTCCCTGATTCGGGATGCTCTCGGTCCAAACGCGTCCGCCATGGCGTTCAATAATTGACTTGACCAAGGCCAAGCCCAATCCTGTTCCCTGGATATTGCCGGTTTCGCGGTGCTTGATGCGGTAGAATTTCTCAAACAACCGTACTTGATCTTCCGGTGCGATGCCGATGCCGGTGTCGGAGATGTGGATCACGACTTCGTGTGGTGTGGTGCCCAATCCCACACTCACCTGCCCGGGCGCAGGCGTGTATTTAATAGCATTGTCAACCAGATTGCTCACAGCTTGTCGTAGAAGCGTGCGGTCGCCGGTTACAGTAGGCGCGCCTTCCGTTGGCTCCAGGCGCAACGTGACACCTTTTGACGTCGCCCGCGCGCGCATTGCATCTACCGCTTCGACCAAGATAAGACCCAGGCGGCACGGCTCCTGGCGGATGCCTACGCCGGCTTCGATGCGCCGCAAGTTAAGTAGATCGCCGATGAGTGCGCTCATCTGGTCGATGCCTTCGAGGATGCGGTCAAGATAATCGTGCTGTTTTTCGTTCAGATCACCGACCATCACCAGCATAGTGGCGTAACCCCGGATGAACGTGAGCGGTGCACGCAGGTCGTGGGATACTGTCGCCACGAACTCGGACTTCATTTCGTCGAGTTCTTTGAAGTGTGTGACATCACGCATCACCGCGACCATACCTAATGTCGCTCCTTCAATTCCTGTAATGGGCGCGATACTTGCGTAGTAAATGCGGCGGTCGTCAATGGGAACTTCGACGGCAGGTATTTGTTGCTCATCCCTGGGAGGAGACAAGGCTGCCGCCAGAGCTTCAGGCAATGCCAAGCCGCTCAATGAGCGTCCCAAGGCCGATTCGTCCAGCGTCAGCAGATTCTGCGCTGCTGGATTAGTCAGCAGCAATCGCCCTTCTGCGTCGGTAACGAGAATGGCGTCGGTGGTGCTGGCAAGGATCGCCGCCAGCCGTCGCCGTCCACCCTCGGCGGCCTGGAACAGCCGCGCGTTTTCAACCAGGACGGCAGCCTGGCTCGCAAGCGTGGAAAGGAAGTTGACGCGCGCTTCGTCGAAAGCATCTTTCTCGTCATCACCTACCCACAACACGGCCACCGTGCTATTTTGCGGGCGCACAGGGAATAACGCGACGCTTTGCAATTTCTCGGACACTGTTGCTGTGCCCTTGAGTTGCGTGAGATCCTGGATCACCAACGGATCGCGCCGTCGCGTGAGGACGGCGGCAAATGCACGGTCTAGCTCCGCATAGGCGCTACTCTGGTTTGTTGCTGGATCGCCACCTGCGACAAAAGCGCGCTGGGGGCGCTCGCCCCCACCAAGCATAACGAAGCGCGCTATGCTTGCGCCTGTTTCCTCAAGCGCGCCTTCCAGGATCGGATGCACACCGCGCTCTAGATCAAGTGTTGCCGAGACACTTTGCGCGATATTGAGCAAGAGTGAAAGGTCGTTAAGGCGAGCTTGCAGGCGGACGCGCATTTGTTCGAAAGCATTTCCTAGTTGGGCAACCTCATCCTCGCCGGAAATGGTCACGGGCACGGTCAGGTTGCCGCCAGCGATGTGATCGGCAGCTTCAGCCAGAGTATTGATCGGTTGGATGATGCGTGTGGCGAAGAAGGGGATGGTGATAAGCAATAACGTGCCCATAATGATTTGCACCAGTAACAACGGACTGGAAATTGTGGCCGCTGTTTCCAGGACAGTACTGAAAGGAAGTTGCAGCACGACCCGGTACGGGGTTCCTTCAACATTGAGAGTGTAGATCAATACACGGTAGCCGTCCGCGCTCACATCTTCGTAAGCGGTTCCTCGCTCGACGCTGCCAGTGTATTGCAGAGCGTCTGTGTTAGGGGACCAGGGCCGCATGATATATTCCGAGTTGGGATGGGCGATGATAACGCCACTCTCGTCCAGAATGAAGCCGGCGCCCGATCCGCCCGCTGCCTGGAGCGCTTCCAGTGCCCGCCGCATCTCCGGGTTCATATCCAACTGCACACGTCCCAGAAGATAACCTTCTGGGGGTTGATCAGCATTCTCTCCATCCCTGAAAATCTGCCGCACGAGCGTGATTCCGTATTGACCAGAAGGCAGTTCTGACATTCGGGTCACCGAAGAAAACGGGATGAGGGAACTGGAGCGACTCAGTGCCAGTTCTTCTTCTGCCGTTAATCCGAGGAAACGGGCCTCATCAGGAACAGCCTCGGTAATCTTCATATTTCGATCGACAAGTAACAGTTCTTGAAAGAAGGGAACAACTTGTCGTGCTGTCGTCAACGCTGCAGTGCGTTCTTGGGAATTCGAACTGAGCAATGCTGGATCCTCAGCGAAAGTTGCAATCAAATTTTGGCCTGAATAGTGAAAGTACGTCAAGCTATTGACGGCATTTTCGGCACTACGACGCATTTCGTCGAGCGATTGCTCGCGGGCTAGCTTGATCGCGCGCGAGGTGACGGCGACCATAGACAGCATGAAGCTGAGTAAGATGAGCGGGATGATGAGGATGATGAGTCTGGCGCGGATAGATTTGCTGTACAGCGATACGGTGTCGGCACGTTGGAACGCGCGCCAATTGGGATTGAGGAAGAGCAACTGGAAGAGAATGCCAAGTGGCACTGCGCCGACGAGCCAGAGCGACAACTCGTTATTCCAGACCGAGATCACATAGTCGATGGCTAATAGTCCTCCTGGAGGGAGGTTGGTCACCAGGCGGCTAACCGATAGGAGCACTAATGGCGAGAGTGTGGCGGCTGGCAGTGCAACTAGAGGGCGACGCAGGATATCAAATAACTCACCTTTGTAGGTTTGATGGAGTAGATAACCGACGGCCAGCCCCCACGTGGCTATCCCCATGACATCGGTGAAAGTCAAGGGGCCGAACCAAGCCCACGTAAGGGCGGCAACCAGGTTGATGACTAATCCTGGTCCCGGTCCTAGCTTGATCGCGACCAGGGCTACCAGAAAAAGCCCCACCAAGGAGAGTGTGGGCGCAGCGGGCAATACACTTATCGGAGAAGCTGGTAATGCTCCAAACTGCTGACGGTAAAGCACCAGCAGCGAACGCGTGGGGAAGAGCGAGATCAGGCAGATTCCAAAGAGCACCCATGCTCTGCCATCCATTTTTTTAAAATCTGAAGAGCGCATCCACAGGGCCCAGATAAACAGGCCGATGTAGATGATGGATAAAGCAATATTTGGCAACTCCAAAGGGAATTCTAAAGCGAATCCCCCTAGCGTGCGCCAGAAGTCGAAACCCATAATGCGATCCTTTTGCTTAGTGTGCTGGTGAGAATGGTATTTTTTTCTGCACTGATTCCAACTATAATAATACTCAAATGCCGACAAACGGCAAGTAAGAGTAAGAATAAGGCTTTGTCCCAGGACTGTGCCTGCGAGCGTCTCCGGCGCGTCAGCGGCGAACTTTCGGATAGAGGCTAAAGATCACAAAAACCTGCCCCGTTCATCGTGAACGGGGCAGGTTTGTTTTTATGTGGGGACATCTAGTTGACGTTTTGAAGGGTTATGGTTCGTCCCAGTCTTCTTCTTCGTCGTCTAAATCCTCCTCATCCCAATCGTCGTCTTCGTCGTCCCAGTCTTCATCGTCGAGTTCGTCTTCCATATAGACCCAATCCAGCTCGACGGGGTTGACTTCGATAACTTCCAGATCAGCCTCGCATTCCAGGCAGGTGATCTTTTGACCAATCTTGGGATGGTCGGGGAGTTTGACCCACTCGCCGCAAGACGGACAAATTGCTTTCGCTGCCATACAATTTCTCCTTAACATGAAATGGTAAAAACTTTGATTGGTCTGTTTAAACCTCTGATGTCATTTTACCGCAAAAATTCTGCATTGCAATAGGCATTTCAGAAGAATCAGGGTCTTATCATTCTCCTGTTGTGATGTTTTTAAGGTTCCTGCTGGCTCAAAATTCGGCCTAAAGGCCGGGGATGTAAGAAGGTTTTGTGGCGAAATAACATACAGAAGCCTTTGGACCTGTGAGAGTGACAAGGTTCTAGTTCGCACATAGGGAGATTTCGGTTATACTACAAGGAGTTGGCGCTAAAGATCTGTAGGATAGCGTCAGAAATAT
>JBJYXQ010000425.1:0-2196 GCA_046260035.1 Anaerolineae bacterium | reverse complement strand
TCTACGTCGATGGCGAACTCCGCGCTACCGGTGAACGTGCTAGTTCCGACCTGACCGGCGGACAATTGCGCATCGGTTTTGCCGACGACGTGAAGGGTTGGTTCTCGGATGGCGATCCCAGCGACCCCGCAAACTACCACGAGTTCAATGTCGAGATACAGGGGTTCACCGGCTACATTGACGGTGTGGAGGTCTACCCCCGCGCGGTTTCGGCACGCGAGGCGAAACAGGCCTATCGTTCCCCGCTGGCCGTCTACGCTCTCGACGAAATGAGCGGCGCAACGACATTCAACGACGAGTCGCACGGTGGCTACGGCGCGGCGACGTGCAGCGGCAGCACGTGTCCTAAGGCCGGCGAGAGTGGGATGGCCTACCGTGCTGTCAAATTCGATGGCAACAGTGACGTACTCACCGGACCGGACCTGCCCCTGGCAAATGAATCCTTCTCGTTCGCCTTCTGGGCCAAACGCGACCGGACCGGCAGCTTTGATTGCGTTGTGACACAGGGCTCACGTACCACTAACGAAGGACTGCATCTCTGCTTCCGGGATAACGACCAGTTCACTTTCGCCTTCTACGGCAACGACCTCAACGCGCCCGCTTTTGCCGATACCGAGTGGCATCAGTGGGCCGGTACGTATGATGCCGAGGCTAACGTCCGCATCCTCTATCGCGATGGTGAAGCCATCGCCCAGGACAACCCAACCTCGCCCTATCTGGGCTCTGGAGCGTTGAGCATTGGCAAGGGCTTGTCGACAGATCAACGTTACTTCAGCGGATGGTTGGATGAGTTGGCGTTCTGGCCACATGCACTTTCGGCGGAGGAAGTCGAAGAGCTGTACGAGAAGATCAAGGCGCTCGATGAATCCGTCACCGAGTGCATGGTCCCGCGCACAACGACGAGCAGCACCAGCCTGGACTTCGACCGGCTGGCACTGCGCGAAACGACGACGCTCCTCGGCCGCAGCACGCAGGAACGCGAGGATGTGGTCACGGTGGACGCGACGCTGCCCACCGCCCAGATTACCTCGCTCTCCAACAACCAACACTTGGGTGTCACCGGCACGCTCATCATCGAAGGCCTTGCCCGTGACAACAGCTACGTGACCGGTGTGGAGGTCAGCGTCGATGGCGGCGCGTGGGAAGATGCTGAGGGCGCGGAAACCTGGCTCTACGAGTGGGATACCAGCGTGCTCGGCGAGGGTTCACACACCCTCAGCGCCCGTGCGACCGATCCCGGCGGCAACGTGGGTAACCCGCACACCCTCAACCTCCTCATCGACCGCACCCCGCCGTCGGTCATCGAGGTCCGGGTACCGCAGCAAGCGTACCTCAATTCGGATATGCTGTGGGCTGTACCGTTGCAGGTGCAACTCGGCGATGCGACCGCCGGCAGGATGGAGGCCTTGCTGGAAGGCGGGCCAGGCGTCGCTGGTCACGGGTGGCAAGGAGCGACGTATCGCGCTGCCGATCACACCTGGTGGGACCTCGACTACATCTTGCCCGCCTTCAATAACGACGACGACGCCCTCATCGATCCCAGCGGCACCTATACGCTCAGCTTGCGCGCCAAAGATGATGTGGATAATCAGATGGAAGCGGCGGTCTACGCCGTCTTCGCACTCGATCACACCGGGCCGGTCGCCGACCTGCGCTACACAGGCCCCTCAACCACCGTCATCAGCAGCACCAGTATCGTCCTGACCGGTGTCATCACCGATCCCGGCTCTACCGCCAGCGGCGTCGACGAGTTGGAAGTCGTCTTCGCGCCGCTGGAACAGCGCGACGCCTACCGCGACGCGGTCTTGCGCCTTTTCCTCGATGAACGACCCGACCAGCAAACCTTCCTCGACTACTCCGGCTACAGCAACCACGGCACATGCCAGCCGGATCACTGCCCAGGGGCTTCAAAGATGTCTCTGCCCGGGACCTATGACTACGCCAAGCTCTTCCGCAATGCCGATCAGGACGTCATTCATATCCAGCCTGACGGGAACTTGCGCCTGATTTCCGGCACGTTCACCCTGGCGGCGTGGGCCGAGCCCTGGCTCGATGAAATCGGGGATACGTTCGGCGTTATGGGTTACCAGACCGGCGACGGGCGTTACTATCCCAGCATGTGGTTGGTCAGACCGAGTGGTGGCGGTCAGGAGTTCCGCGCCGGGTTCACCGACACGGATGGCAACTTCAACTCGC
>JBJYXQ010000424.1:0-1702 GCA_046260035.1 Anaerolineae bacterium | reverse complement strand
TGGATAGGTGTGACCGCATTCTTGCCGCAGCCCGAAAAGCAGGCACGGTGTTTATGATTGCCGAACAATCGCAGTATGCGCGTGAGGTTGTCAGAGTACAGCAACTGATCCAAGAGGGTGCTATCGGTGAAATCATCACCGCCAGGGCTGTCATGGATGAACGGATCCACAGAAAGGGCAATACCCATCCCTGGCGTTTCAGCAAGGCGGTCACCGGTGGCGGCATCTGTGTCGACGGTGGGCTACATTGGATACGCCCATTGCGGATGTGGTTGGGCGAGATTGACGAGGTCGTCGCAGTCCTAGGTCATCCGGTTAAAGAGATGGAGGGAGAATCGCTGGCACACGCGATATTCCGTTTCACATCGGGCAAGATCGCCGTCTTCGAGGCGCTGGTTGCCGAAATGGTCGATGCTCCAAACGAGAAGTTCAGAATCACCGGCACCGAAGGCATCATCGTCATCGAGAAAGGCCCCAGCGGACACGCACGCCTCTACAATGATGAACATCCCCGCGGACACGAAATCCTGACGCAGGATGAGATGCGCGAGTCTGCCTATGGATTGGAGTTAGCCGATTTTGTCCGGGCAGTGCTCGACGGTACGCCGCTTACGGCTGGCCCCGAAGTGTCCTTGGGCGATTTGCGTGCAGCGTTGGCGATGTACCGTTCTGCCGACAGCGGACAGTGGGAAAAGGTTTAGAACTAATACTGGGATATAGAAGGAGAAAAGGATGAATACGATCACTAATGCAATTTCGCAAAACAAACGCCTTGGCCGAGGCGTCAACGTCATCGGCTACGATCCTTTGTGGCGGTCACGGGCAGAAGCGCGGATGCAGGACAAGCACTTCCGGCTGATTAAGGAAGCCGGTTTCGACCACGTGCGCATTAACCTGCATCCGTTCAAATTCATGGGCGATGCACCCGACTACGCGATCAATCCTGCGTGGCTGGAGACGCTCGACTGGGCCGTCGCGCAAGCGTTGGACAACGACCTCGTCGCCATCCTGGACATGCACGAGTTCAACGCAATGGCCCGGGACTTCGCGGGCTTAAAGACCAAATACCTGGCGGTGTGGGAGCAATTGGCCGCGCGCTATCAGGATTATCCAGACACAGTGCTCTTCGAGCTGTTGAACGAGCCTAACGGCGCATTGACGGTGGCGCTGTGGAATGAATTCCTGATGGAACCATACAACATCGTCCGCCGTACCAACCCCGATCGCACGCTCGTCATCGGCCCGGCGTTCTGGAACGGCATCGACCACATCGAAGACCTAAAATTACCGGAGGCGGATCGCAACATCATCGTCACCGTCCACTACTACCACCCGATGCCGTTCACGCACCAGGGTGCACCCTGGTCCGAGTATCGGGATCGCAGCAACGTGACGTGGCCTGGCACGGCGGAAGAGCAACAGGCAATCATCCGTGACCTGGGCAAGGTGCAGACGTGGGCAGAACAACAGCAACGCCCCATCCTCTTGGGCGAGTTTGGCGCGTATGACAAAGCAGACACGGTATCGCGCGTCCTCTACACGGGCTTTGTCGCCCGGCAGGCGGAGAACCTGGGATGGAGCTGGTCGTATTGGCAGTTCGACTCGGACTTCATCGTCTACGACATCGATCAGGACGCCTGGGTCACCCCCATCCTCAATGCGTTGATCCGGCCTGAAGGCGCGGATGAGTGTGAACGTTGAC
>JBJYXQ010000423.1:0-7351 GCA_046260035.1 Anaerolineae bacterium | reverse complement strand
ATGTTTCAGGATCGTATACGAGAAAACTATGAGAACCTGACACCAGGTTTCAGAAAATTGGCGGATTTTATCATGAACAGCACCCTTGATGCAGCTTTCCTCACAGCCACCGAGCTTTCCCGCCGCGTGGGAGTAGATCCGGCGACCGTCGTGCGCTTTGCGCAAGAACTCGGTTATTCCGGCTATCGCGAGCTCTCCCGCGAAGTTAAACATTACGTACGTGACCAGGTAACGGAGACATATCGCAAGGCAGGCGAGGCAGAATCTGTGGAGACGCTTCTCCATTCTCTCGTAGAAAACACCGCGCAAAATATACAGCATTTCGTCACAACTGATCTCGCCAACGTTGTAAAAACCGTCGAGATTTTGAAGAGCGCGTCGCATATCTGGTTCACCGGCGAGTTCACCGGCTATGATTTGGCGGCCTTTATGACCAAGAAATTCAGAGCCTACGGCGTACCCGCAAGCGTCTTCTATCCTGGGATGAACGAGACTGCGAGCGTGCTCCCTCAAATGCAGCCCGGCGAGGTTCTCGTTACCTTCGTAGGCAACGAACCGAACCTCGATACCGGATATGCCATCCAATTGGCGCGCGAGAAAGGCATCCAAACCATCGCTGTGACCAGCTCCGGTGTGGCTCTACCCGCACGAAAAGCCGAACTGACGATCATCGTCCCCGACAAATCCCCCATTGGCGTCCCCACCTTCGGTGCACTGATGCAGGTCGCTAGCTTGATTTGGGAAGCGGTCATGAAAGAGCGCGCCGAGGAAGCTGGCGAACAACTGGAAGACCTACAGAGCAATATGGAGGCGCTACTCCAACTGCGCGCTGCCACCCCCGAATACGAGGTTTCGACAGCATAGCGCATTACCGAACGCGCCCTGGCGTGGAATCTAGCCGGCGTTGCTTCCCTGAGGCAGCGCCGGCTTTTCATAACACACGCCTACTCCCGCATCCGGCGTTTCAGCCGAGCGGCCAGCGTCTCCTCCCCTGCGCCACCCTCGGCCTCACGCGTAACCGGCGACTCGGCGGATGGAACAGCACCCTGCGCTTTTTCCGGCTGAACGGCATCCGGCGCGGATGATGGGACTTCCTGAGCCACGGTCGTGCGTTTTTGGCGGGCCGTGCGGTTCTGACGCAAGGTCGCCGTCAATGAGGCTGTCGTCCCCGCCGGAAGCTGCGTCTCCTGCGGACGGCGTCGCAGCACCTTTGGCCACAATCCTGACAGGCGCGCGCTCAGCCACGCGAAGAAGCGTGTCACATCCCCACGCGTCAACGACAGGCGTCGCCATGCAATATCGACCGGCCATGCAAGCGCCACCAGCAAGACAAAGAGGGACATCAAGGGTTGGCCCGCGACTCGACCCTGAAGATCGTGAATAAAAACCTGCACCGGATCCTCGATTTGCGTCGCATCTCCCTGCGCCGCCAGGCGCGCCATCGCCGCATCAGCATCAGCAGGGATATACTCAGACGGCGCCGGAGCGGCCCAGCCCGTCACCAGGTCGCGATCGCCATAGAGGCGCAACAGCACCGCGCTACGATCTTGTGACGTAAAGTGCCCTTCGTAACGCCCCGGCGCACGCTGGACCAAAGGGACCGTCTGTGCCTCTCCCTCCCCCAAAGACGGCGCAACGTTCAATTTCAGCGACAACCCGTCGACATAGGCTGGCTCTTCGGCCTCTGAATTGACCACATCCACCACCACCCGTGCGCCATCATCATCGGGCAACACGCGCAGCGCCAGGTCCGCATCAGCAGGCGATGGCAGCACCGCGCGCACCACCGCACTCCAAAAATCCGCAAAGCCCTCCCAGTCCACCCATCCTGCCGCCCACCGCCCGGTTGCGTCCGACGTCCAGGCCACCGAGCGCCCCAGACCGTATTGCCATACCGCAAGCAGCGGATCGCCCTCAAGCGCCTCCCACACTACCTGCGCCGCCCCCTTCGGCGTCGTAGCGACGTAGCCGCGCAACGGCGGTGCAACGGTGATGTCGGCAACGGGCAGCCACGGCGTCAACGGTGCGGGATAGAATGTCCGCTCGACAATGTAGGAGCGCTTGGCGCGTGCCGTCTCCTCGGTGAAAATTGCAGGCAGATCGGCGGCGCGCTGCGTCAGGTAGAAACGCCCGTTTCCGATCTCGGCAATATTCTGCAGGAAAGGAACGTCGCCGCCCGTGCCAATCGCCACGACACTGACCGTCATCCCCTCCTCCACCAGGGCTTGCAGCAACGCCGGGACATTTTCGTGGTGCTCCGCGTCTGCACCATCGGCCAGCAACAGGATGTGCCGCTGCTGACCGGGGGAGAGTGACACACCGCGCAGCAAATCAGCCGCATAGGACAGGCTTTCGCGCACGTAGATGCCGCCGCCCCCTACTTGCAGGCGGCGCAGTTGCGCGACCAACAGATCGCGCTCCGTCATCGGAGCGGGGCCAATGGTGTCCGCCGGGCGATCATCGTAGGCGACGACGGCTAACGTATCCGCATCGTTCAACGTCTCCGCTACCCGGATCGCCGCCTCCGCCGCCAGGCGAATCTTGGTCGTCCCAGCCTCCTGGACGCCCATACTACCGGATTTATCGATCACCACCGCCATCAGCATCGGCGGAAAGCGCGTGGGATCCTGCACCTGCATCTGCACCGGCAGCGCCTCCTCCAGCGGGGTTCCCAACCAGCCACCGACGCCGTAACTCTGTGGTCCACCCACAGCCACCAGCCCGCCGCCCAGATCGCGCACGAACGCGCGCAAAGCATTCAACGATTGGGGGGCAAAGCTCCGGGCGGGTGTGTTGACCAACACCACGCCCGCATAGTCCGCCAAGCTCTGTGCGGTCAGTGGAAGTGCATCGGGCGTCGTCTGCTCGATGGTCAATCCAGCGTTCTGCAGGGCAGATGCGACGTCCTCACGATCTTCCAGTGCGCCCACCACGAGCACACGCGGAGCCCCCTGCACTAACACCCAGCCATCGGCGCAATTATTTTGGGTGAAGGTATCTAGCTCCGGTTCAACGCACACACGCACAGCGACAAAGCCCGGTTCATCTGCCGTAAATGAGAACGCTACGCCTGTCTCCTCACCGAGCACATCAACCTCACCGAAGTCAGTCTGCCCCGGCACAGTCCAGGCAAAGCCAACGTTCTGCTGCACATTACTGCCGATCTCAAGGATCGCCGGGACACGATCGCCGGGATAGACGCGCGCGGGCAGGGAGATATCTGCGATCCACGCCTCAGCACCCGGTGTGCCTGAACCGGTTTGCACGAGCTGCACATCCACGCCACGCGTCCGCGCCTCTTGCAACGCGAACGCGCCCAAACCGGAGGTCTCCAGCCCATCCGTCAACACCACCAAACGGCCCGGGGC
Organism: Anaerolineae bacterium; assembly: GCA_046260035.1. GTDB lineage: Bacteria > Chloroflexota > Anaerolineae > B4-G1 > SLSP01 > DSWT01. Next base: position 3,983 of record JBJYXQ010000423.1, on the reverse strand, counting down.
ACCCTCAGGGATGAGCGCCAGCGCCAATCGCACAGCTTCCTCGATACGTGTGGCGTCAATGCGTGGCAACGTCGCAATGCCCGACAGCGCCGGCGCCGTTGAGAGCGGGCGATCGACCCAGGCGTCCCCGGCAAAGACAACGAGCGCGGCGCGGTCCTGAGGTGCTTTGCGCGACAACGCCTCCTCAACAAACGCCACCTGCGCATCCCACACGCTTCTGGTGCTGGCCGAACGATCGAGCAGAAAGACGACCGCCAGATCGCGCGTGCGCCGGGTGCGGTAGACACCGAACAATGCCAGAAGCAGAAGACACAACAATACTAATCGCAAGAGAAAGGGGAATTTTACCGTAGAGAACGCGGGGGTGAGGAGATTTTGGATTTTCGATTTTAGATTTTGGACTTTGGAGGGTGGCAGATTACGACGCAGCGAATTGTCGCTTCGACTTTCAACACGCTTACGCCGCCAATATGGGCCCCACCACAAGGCTGCTTCTACCAACAGTAGCAACACAGCGGCGAGTACCCCCCAGCGCCCCAAGTCGCGCCAGCCAGGCACTTCCTCTGCCGGGGGGATGACGCTTCCCCCGACATATACCTCGCGCGGGCGCAGGTCGCTCTCGACGGCATCAAGCAGAGATAGGGCGGCGTAGCTCACGACCGTACCAGTGGGCGTTTCCGCTTCGATACGATACAGTCCCGCCGCTGTCTCCGCCGTCTGTGGCGCATCAAGCGCCAGGGGCAGGCGACGGCCGTCAGGCGTGACCAACGTCGCTGCCGTCGCCACTGCCGGAAAAGGCGGTGCCCAGGGAAAGCCTGAGGGCAAGGACAGTACAGGCTCTGTCGAGAGCTCCGGCATCAGCCAGCCCATCAGATTGGCGGTGAGAATGGGGAAAGCCAGACGCAGCGGCAAATCCGAATCGCGGAGGTCGAAGGCCATACAGGCAATGCGCTGGCCGGGTCGCTCCACGGTCCACAACAGGGGCCCTGCCACCGTCTCCACCAACACGTCCGCATCGGCGGGGAGGGTGTAGGCTCGCGCACTCGCCACGTGGACGTCGGCCCAATCGACGTAGTTCAACAGGGGATGCGACCACTGACCGCGCACGCTCGCCGTAGGCGTTAACACCGCGCCCGGTTCGCCGCACGGAGAGTCCGCGCCCGGCGCAATGAGCCAGAGATTGGACGTAGGGAGCGTCGTCGTCACCGGGCCATCGGCCACAATGACGGCATACTCGGAATACGCGGCGTTCTCCGAAGCCGTTCCAGCATCATCCGCCAACGTCGCGGTTTGCGAAAGCGCCAAGTCGGGCAGTGTGGACAACGCCTGCGCCAGGAAGCGATTGCCCGGCGTCAGCAGGAGCACACGCCCGCCGTTACTTGCCGCGAGTGTCACCCACGCACGATCATCAACGGCCAGCGCATCTACGCCTGCATCCGCGCCCGCACCTGCGTCCTCGAGCCGTGCCTCAGCCCATGCCAAAGCAGGCAAACCATCGAAGCTGAACGACACCGTCGCCCACTCCGACAAATTGACAACGCGACGCTCCACCAACACACCATCAGCGTAGAGCGCCAAGACACGCGACGTCGCGGCACCGGCATTATAGACTTGCACAAACGCTGTCAGTCCTTCAGCCGTACGCCGCAGTGCAAAAGCTACAATACCGGCATTATCTACCGCTTCCTCACCCACGGTGATGAGGCGTACCGTGCCAGGGAGGGCAGGCAACACCTCGTCAAAAGCAGCGTCGGTCACCAGTAACGTGGTGACATCGTCGCCAGTCGCTAATCCAGCAGCGAGTGCCGCCGCCGCGTGCCAATCCGCCGCCCCATCGACGGGCGCAGCGTCGTCGAGCGCGCGACGCAGTGCCAAAGCATCCCCACTCTGCAAGAGCAAGCGCGGGGTCGGACCGGCGGCGATCAAGGACACACGGTCGCCGGGATTGAGCGTCGCCGCCAAATCGCGCAGGGCGCGCAAGGCCGCATCGAAGCGGGTAGAGTCCCCGGTAGAGGCACGGTTGGTCTGCCAAGCGCGCATACTGGCGGACACATCGAGAAGGACAATCGTCTGCCCGTGGAACGTCAACGGCGCAGGAATAGCCGGACGTGCCAGGGCGAAGACCAACGCGAGCAGCACCAACAACTGCACGAACAGGAGCCAGTTGCGCCGAAGTTTCTGCCAGGGACGGTTGGCGTGACGGTCAGCGAGGACGGCTTCCCATAGGAGCAGACTTGGAACGGGCACGTTCTGCCGGCGCAGCCGCAGCATATACAGCAGCACAATGGGCACTGCCAACAGCAGGCCCAATAATCCGGCTGGATTCAGCAGACGCATGGTCGCTCGTCAGACGCTAGAATTGACCCAGGAGCCAAGCGACGGTAGAGGTCAACATCCAAACCAGACTGATGACAACAAACAATCCGAGCAGGCCTATCACCACATTGACGATACGCATGCCCAAGCCTTCGGTACGCTGGGTCAAACGCGAACCTGCCTGCTCAAAACGATCCAGGGTGAATAGAGTCGCGCCAATAGCACCACCGACCAACAACGTCATCGTGCGATTGCTGGGCTGCCAGCCAAGCGACGGGCCAATCTGCGTCGCTACAGCCATCACCAGTATGCCAACGGCCGCCCCAGTTATCTGTTTTCCCCATCCGCGCGTCATCCGAGGTTCAAATTGCTCCTGTGGCCGAGGCTCTTCTGGCTGTGTTCGTTCTGGTTCTTCTGTCATCGAAATCCCCCCCCTGAAATGATCTAGGAATCTATCCGAAAATTCGATTTTGTGTAGAAATTGCGCCTAAAGACGCGGGATAGGGAGTGTTTATTCGTTTTCGAGCTACGCTCGAAAACGAATAAACACCACTTTTAAAGGCGGCTTGATAGCGTAGCGACCTTTAGCCACAAAGTCCAGCGCAATCACAGGGTGCTTGTGCTGCAAGTAGCTTTACGAAACGCACATAGATTCTAGATCCATTGTACAGTTGGCACGAAGAAGGGCAAGCGCGTAGATGGCAACTAAGGCAATCGGGTAGGAGGGGGCCTCACGGCCCCCGTCCTCCCACACCACCAGGCATACGGGTCCGTACCTGGCGGTTTCTTCTACGGTTGTAACCGCACGTACCTTTGGAAAAGACTGACCAGTCCGAGAGCATCGAACCACGCTGTGTTCATCGCTTGTTGCGCTTGCGGACAGCGTGACTTGCGCCACCACCCCCGTCCGCTACCCGCTAACTCCCGCGCACTCCGTTTGGAAACGCCTAGCTGGTGCAGAAAGTTGCAGATAGCTTGGGGGCGTTTGCATTGTTTGAGTCGAAAACAGCGTAACTTGCGCCGTATCCATTTATCCAAGCGTTGCAGCCAAGTGCGACACGCCGCGTAGCGGAAGTACGTCACCCACCCGCTCAGAAAGCTATTCAGTTCCCTGATGACCTGCTCAAACGATACCCCGCGATTCCGGCGCGTGATGGCCCGAATTCGCTGTTTGAGGCGCTGGATGCTCCGGGGCGCTAACCCCAGGCGTCCGCCACGCAAGAGGCGATACCCCAAGAACTGGCGTTCTTCTACGCAGGCCACCGCGCTTTTGGAACGGTTCACGCGCAGATGCAGTCGTTCTTCCAGGAAGATGATGATAGATGCTAACACTCGTTCCCCGGCTACCTGCGTCTTCACGTAGATGTTGCAGTCGTCCGCGTAGCGGCAGAAGCAGTGCCCCCGCCGTTCCAGTTCCTTGTCCAGGTCGTCCAACAACAGGTTCGCCAGTAACGGCGACAGCGGCCCGCCCTGTGGCGTTCCTTCATAGCGTTTCACACATACCCCATCCCACATCATCCCCGCTTCCAGGAAGCGGCGCACGATCCGCAGCAGTCGTTTATCTGTCACGTGTCGCGCCAATCGCGCCATCAGGACATCGTGGTTCACTCGGTCGAAGAATTTCTCCAAGTCGAAGTCTACTACTACCACGCGCCCTTCTGCCACGT
>JBJYXQ010000422.1:0-3325 GCA_046260035.1 Anaerolineae bacterium | reverse complement strand
GCCAGCAACAGGCCTTGCAACACCACCGCGAGCGCCAACCCGTTGAGCAACAAAAACAGAATTGGAGGCAGGATTGTATCCAGCAAGCCAACATTCCCCGCGACTGTGCGGAGTTCATCCAACAGTTCACGCACTTTACTGGGCATGTTTCCCCAGCCAGAACTTGCGCCAATCGTTTCCGCTGGTTTGCAGGGCAATGAACGTATACAGACTGCCGGTAAAGAACCCCAAAGTCATCATGGCAATTGTCCACAGGATGGCGACGAGCAGGGATTTTTCGCGATAGATGATCCAGCACGAGAAAAGCGCAAAGCCTGTGTACAAGTCCACTAGGGAGACAATGCCCCAGGGCATGGCAAGAAGGCGACTGCCTTCACCCAGAAAGTCGCCGCGCGCGAATCCATTCACGAGCACGGCAGTCATGGCGAGGATACCGAGAATGGAAACAAGTTTTGCGTATTTCATGGATTCACTCCTTTGAGACGCAAGCAAATCCGAGCGCGCCGATGCCGAGATGCGCGCCCAGGACAGGCGTGATTTGCGTGATGAGGATGTCGTTTTGTGGCATATAGGAACTTGCGTGCTGGCGCAATGCTTCAGCTTCTTCCTGAACGTTCGCATGCACGATAGCGAGTTTTTCGTAGGGTGCATACTCTGCCAGCCACGCGAGCAGTCGGGCGGTAGCACGTTTTTGCGTGCGCGTGCGATGGGCGGTGGCTTTGCCCATGTTCATGTAAAGCAAAGGCTTGAGTTGTAACAGTTCGCCAAAGCTTGCCAGCGCAACATTCATCCGTCCACTTCGGCGTAGGTATTCGAGTGTTTTCAGCGAAGCAAAGACATAGGTGCGCTTCATCAGATTTTTCAAGGTGGAGATAACCTCGTGCACTTCTTTTCCCAATCCTGCTAGCTGGGCGGCACATTCAACGATAAAGCCCAACCCGAGGCTAAGTTGACTTGAATCCAGCACAGTAACGGGAACGCGCTTGAACTGCTGTGAGGCGGTACGCGCCGAGTTGACGGTAGCGCTCAACGTTTCCGAAATGTGAATGGACAGAATGGCTTGCGCGCCCCCGTCTGCCAAACGTTCAAAAACCCGATTAAAAACCTCGGGACCAGGCGCAGCCGTTTTAGGATGCGGATTGAAATGAGGTAGTTGGGCGTAGAACTCACTGCGTGTCAAGTCGACGCCATCTAGGAAGGATTTGTCACCCACGTTGATTGTAAGCGGAATGACTGTGATGGAATATTGGCTGACAATCTCTTCGGGTAGATCACAAGTGCTGTCAGTGACAACGCGGATGTCCAATGTTTTCCTCCTCGTATAATATGTTCGACAGGAAGTGGTATCCCAGGGATAATGGTCGTGCACCCAGTGCGATCAGGTGGGCTAATCTGCTCCTCCGTGTTGCACCACAAGGTGACTTCTAAACGAAGATTGTTGCCCACGCCGAGCGGCACTTCAAACTCGCATATTGTTCCCGTGCGGCTCAGGGCTGCCGCCAGAGTTCTTATACACGAGGTTGTTGCTCTGCCCGGTTCCCTGGGATACCCTCCTGACCTCTCTGGGTGACATCACCCAAAGGAGTACACTTATGAATACTTCAACCTTATGTGTCGGTGCAGATGTCCATTTGAAAGAGATCACTCTCCGGGCCGTGGACAAACTCACCGAAGAGGAAATCATCGCTCCCTTCAACGTCGCCAACAATCTGCCGGGTGCTCAATCTGCGGCCTCTCGCTTGGCTGAGGTCGCTACCCAATTGGGCTACACCCGCATCGAGATCGGTTGCGAAGCTACCGGCATGCTGTGGATCCCTTTCCATCGCTTTCTCAGCACCTGTCAACTTCTTGAGCCTTTCGATCTGCAGTTGGTGTGCTTCAACCCCAAGCTCGTCGCCGATTTCAAGGATGCCCTGGTCTTGCGAGGCCCCAAGGATGACGAGCGTGATGCTTTCGATGTCGCCGCGCGGGTACAAGTCGGCCACTGGCCTGATTCCTATGTCCCCGACGACTTCTGGCAAGGCTTGCGCCGTCTCACTCGCTATCGCTTCAAACTCTCACGCAACCTTTCCCAGGAAAAGATGCGCTTTCAGTCCTACGCCTTCCTCAAGTGTAGTGATTGGAAGCGGGTCAAGGCCTTTTCCGACGTCTTTGGGGCCACCAGTGCTGCTCTGCTGACCGAGTTCACCGCCGCCGAACTGCGCGAGATGACTCACGATCAACTGGCTGACCTAATCGCCCACCGTGGCCGGGGCCGCTTCTACGATCCTGACGCCACCGCGCGCGCCGTCCAACGAGCTTTACACACTTCCTACCCCATCGATTTCTTGATGGATGAGATGGTCACCGCTACCTTGGCCACTGGCTGGGAGCACATCCGCTCCATCAAGCGCTTGATGAAACGTCTCGACCAGCACATCTCCCGCTGCATCGATCCTGTCCCCAATCCCATCATCACTGTCAAAGGGTTGGGGCCGGTCATCACCGCTGGCCTCCTGGCCGAGATCGTTGACATCTCCCGCTTCCCTGAACACAAGCACCTGGCTCAATACTTTGGCATCTCCTGGACCAAGTGTTTCAGCGCTGGCTCTCCCACTCGGGATTCGCGCATGACCAAGGTCGGCAATCCTTATGGCCGCTACTACTTTGTCCTAGGCGCTGACAAATTGCGCCAATTCAACTTGGAATACAAGGCCTACTACCGGCGCAAGTACAACGAAGTCTCCAAGCATCAATACAAACGTGCCCTCGTACTCACAGCTCGCAAACTCGTGCGTCTGGTGCATGCCCTGCTCACGAAGAACGTCCCTTACGTGAGGCCCCGGACAACCATTGATCCTGAGGGGGATGACTCGCTCCAGTAGGTAGCGCTGAGCGTTACTTGCTGCACAATCGCATAGCCCCGTGCGCCGCAGGAAAAAATCTGTGTTCCTGTAGGATTCTGCAAGTGCCGCCTATGCTCACTTTGGCAAACCGAGAAAGCTTATTCCGATGTCAAAGATCAACTTGACTTATTACCGCATATCTTCATAAGAAGAGCGGCCTAACGGGTGCGCGGTAGACAAGTTCCGCGAGCACGGTGTCTTGCACTTTGGGCGAGTAGCCCGGCCAGTTGGCCAATAGCCGCGAGGCAGCCCGGGGATCGTCGACCAAGGAGAGCGCGGCGACCGCGGCCTGCTGCACGTCGAGCGGCTGCCGGGCGGCGAGCAGGTCTTCGACGACCGGCTCGACGTCGTCCAAAGGCGCGCCGGCCAATAGCGCGATGGCGGCCTTGCGCTCGTCGATCGGCCGCGCTTCGTCGAGGGCCACCTCGCTGGCCGTGGCC
>JBJYXQ010000421.1:0-1610 GCA_046260035.1 Anaerolineae bacterium | reverse complement strand
CGCACGTGATGGCGACCGTGGTCCCCGCGACGCGCCGCGTCTACGCGCAGATGCTCGCCTCGGGCGTGCTCCAGACGCTCTTCGACGCCGGGTTCATCATCAGCAACCCCGGCTGCGGCGGCTGCGCCTCCGGTCACCTGGGGATGACGGGGAAGGGCCAGGTGCAGGTCAGCACCAGCAACCGCAACTTCCCCGGCAAACAGGGTGCGGGCGAGACTTACTTGGCAAGCCCCGTCACGACGGCATGGTGCGCGCTTAGGGGGGAGATCGCGGCGCCAGAGGAGGGATAATGGTTATCGGACGTTTCTACGGCGGCGTTGGGGCTGTTATCTGGTCCCCGGAAAAACAGCGTTATCTGCTGCTGCGCCGGGCGGCGAGCAAGGATTTCGCGGCAGGTGTGTGGGAATGTGTGACCGGGCGCGTGGATCAGGGCGAAGGCTTCGAGGATGCCGTCTACCGTGAGGTACGCGAGGAGTTGGGCATCACGGCGCGTATTCTGTGCATCCTGGGGACGACGCACTTCTACCGGGGCGCGTCCACGCCGGATAACGAGCTTATCGGTGTGGTCTACCTTTGCGCCGTGGACGATGCGGATGCCGTGCACATCAGCGCTGAACACGACATGATGCGCTGGGTTACGATACAGGAGGCTTTCGACATGCTCGCGGAGTCCGATCCGAGTACGCAGTGGATACGCCTCGTTATCGAGCGCGCGGAGAGGATGCGCCAATTGTTGCCGCCTTCCTTGCTGGACTATTACGAGCAAACGGGATTCGAACTGGGGTAGCGATGAAACCGACACAGATAACAGGGCGTTTATGGGTGCTCACTACGCCTGACGGTGCGCTCTACGACGACATCGACACCGACATGATTTTCCACAACCGCTACCTGCACATCACCGACGTGGCGCAGATGGGGCAATACGCACTCGACAATCTGCGCGGATGGGAGGATTTCGCCAAACGCGCGCAGCCCGGCGATATTGTAATGGCGGGTCGCAACTTCGGGGCGGGATCATCGCGGCAGCAGGCGGTCGATTGCTTCCGCGCGCTCGGCATCGCGGCGATTATCGCCGAGAGCTTCGGCGCGATCTACAAGCGCAACGCGATCAACAGCGGTTTGCCGATTGTGAGCCTGCCCGGTTTGACCGAAAATGCCGCCGCTTTTCACAACGGCGATACCATCAGCGTGGATTTCGAGACAGGGACGATCACCCTCAACGGCGCGCAAACCTTCGCCGCGCAGTCGTTTTCACAGGTGCAGATGGACATTTACCAGGCGGGCGATCTGTTCGCCTATGGCAACGTGCAACCTTTGACCTGAACCTTGTAACCGGAGTAAAGCGATGGGACATACCTTTGCTGAAAAAGTGCTCGCCCGTAAAGCCGGGCTGGAAAGTGTGGTGCCGGGGCAGATTGTGACGGTGCGGCCTGACAAGCTGCTCACCCACGACAACACGTCGGATATTGCACGAAAATTCCGCGCGATCGGCGTTGACAAAGTCGCCAACCCAGCGATGCACTTCATCGTGTTTGATCACGTGACGCCAGCCGCCAACGAGACGTATGCCATCAGCCACAAAGCCACCCGTGCGTTTGTGGCGGAGC
>JBJYXQ010000420.1:0-1693 GCA_046260035.1 Anaerolineae bacterium | reverse complement strand
CCCAGTACATATCGGGATTGATGTTGGCGGCTGCACCCTGCAAGAAAAGAGTCAACCCGCCGAGTTTCTCTTCCACTTTGTCCCGCATCACGCCGATCCAGTCAGCGGAGACCATCAAGTTGTCCGGCCCAAGCACTGTGCCATGACAGGCATAGTTGACAATCGTGGCAAGCCGCGTCCCGGCAGTATCGTCTTTACGCCGGCCTGCGTCAGTCAACACGCTCACCACCTGCACGGATTTATCGCGCGCGCCTTCGGCGTTGCGCCCGATCTCCATGTGGCCATCGGGCATTTTCTCGCGGCGGTTGATTCCGACCTCCGCTTCGCCATGGGAGTACTCCAAGCGTGCTGGCAGGAGATGCTCTTGCGCCTGCCTCACCGCTTCGACGATGCGATCCAACAGCAGATTGATGTAGTCCTGATTCTTGCGCGGCGACTTCTCATCCGCATAAGCGATGGGACCGGAATGGGTATGGGAACAGCACAGTAGCACCTCGGTCGGGGTGAGGCGGGCGCGGGCCTTGTCTACGATGAATTCGTTAATGGTCAGAATATCCAGCGCAACGATTGCAATGCGCCTCGCGCCATCATCGAGGACGAGGGCGGTGGCGGTCAGGTCATCGTGGACGCCTGTGTTGCCCTTCGAACGGTCGCCGTAACCGATGAGGAAAATTCCCTTTGGAGGACTGATGATGCGGCGGGCAACCCCAGCGAGGATGGAGGATGAATCTGCCATAGTATCTCCTTACGTTTTGTGCGTTGCGTTTTTTGATGGGTAAGACATAAAACGCAACCCTCAATTCATGCCCACGTTTTTCCGCGTCTCTTCCAGTGTGTCACCGATGCGATATTTTTGGAAGATGAAGAATCCGACAAAGATGAACACGGCCATCACGGGGAATGCCAGACGAACGCCGAGCGGATTCGCCTGGGTGTAGCCAAAATTCTCGAGCAGCAAAGGCAGGATCAGGGTCCCGACTGATGTACCGAGGCCGATGGCGAAGGAAAATGTCCCATAATAGATGGCTTCCCGGCGGCGTTCTGTCAGCATCTCATCGTAGTCCACCACGTTGCCCATCATCGCGTAGATCAGGATCAGGTAACCGCCGAGCGCTGTGCCTACCAGGGCGACAAAGATGTAAGCCTGGATAGAGATGGTGGCCGAGTCTATCGCGCCGATGATGAAGCCTAGCGCGAAAATGATGCCAAGCAGCAACATGCTGGCGTTGAGCAGGGCGCGCTGGCTGTACTTGCGGTTGAGCCACGTCCAGAGCGGCCCGGTGAGGGCGATGAAGATGATCAACACGCCCTGGTATATGCCCACGTCGGCTTCGGTTTGGCACAGGACGAGCGTGACAAAATAGGGGAAGTTCGCCAGCACCATCTGATAAGCGATATGAACGGAGAGCGTAGAGAAGAATAGGATAAGGAACTGCTTGTTTTTGAAGGTAGCTTTGAGGCCTTCTACAGCGGTCATCGGTTCGCCGAGGTGACGGTCCGTCTCGCGCAAGCCGAGCAGGGTGATGTAGATGGTGGCAACTCCTACCACGCCAACGACCGCGCCCATCGCTACCGGCCCAATGGTCCCGAACAGTGGCGCAGCCACCAGCGACCCGACCAGCACTCCGACGATCCCAAAGAAACCCTTCCAGTAACTCAAGCCGAGGCGAGCGTGGGTTTCGGGGGCCATTTC
>JBJYXQ010000419.1:0-2211 GCA_046260035.1 Anaerolineae bacterium | reverse complement strand
GAAGTTGATGCCGCCATCCAGCGCGCGGTTGATGATGGCGATGGAGTCAGCCTCGGTCGTCGGTCCACCGAAGTTCATCGCGCCCAAACACAACGGCGTCACCATAACGCCTGTACGTCCTAAAGCTCGGTAGTTCATTGAAATACCTCCTGATCATCTGTGCCGGATGGCCTTTGGTAAGCCGGTTTCCGGCGGGTGAAAAAATAGCTTCCAATCAACAATCCTAACAGACCGAACGCCAGCCACCCAACTGGAAACAGCGGGGCGCTATCGCCGGTCGGGGGCAAAAGGATGAGATAGGTGGTGGGTGTGGGAACCGGCGTATCCGTATAGGGAGTCGGCGTGGGTTGTGGCTGCGGGGTCGCTGTCGGCTGTGACGGTGGCGGCGGTGCAGGGGGCTGTGCTGTCGGCGTTGGCGTCGGCATTGGCGTCGGCGTCGGCGTCGGCGTCGGAGCGGCAGGGCGGTCAATGATGACAATGGGCACATCGTCGGCCCCACCGGCTACCGGATTGCTGTACCAATCGCCTGCCGCGATGACGCTCGCGTGATTTACCACCTCTGCACCGATTTCGCCGATGGTGGTGAAAACCGTTGTCACTGTGACCATGCTGTGCGGGGGGATGTCACCAGTGTAGAGTGTCAAATCGACCCAACGGAGTAGCCCGACATTGAAATCCCACTCATCCGGCGGCGGCTCGGCGTAGAAAAAGGCCAGCGCGGCGGGATCGTACGAGTCTTCCACTAACGCCTGCGTCAACGTTGTGTACCCACGGTTCCATATCTCAACGCTGAACGTGACCACCATACCGGCTTGCTCGAGCAACGTTTTGGTAACGGGCGCGCTGCCGCCCACAGATTCATTCTCTTCGCTGGAGTCATCGCCGCCCACGACTTCACCATTCGAGTTCACTGCATCGTGAACCGCCGCTTCATTTACGACGCTCGGGGAGGGGTGTTCGGCGATCAATCCTATGACTACCGTGACGTCTTGCCCCGGAGCCAGATCTCCCACCAATTCGGTCAAATCGTTCCAGTCGACGCGCCCATTGGCTGTATCCACGTTGTCTGGAGGGATGCTCGCGTCTGCATAACCCATAACATCTTGATTGTACTGATCTGCCAGAGGTAACACGGTCACAGTAAACGCCGAGCCGTTGCGGATGTAGATGGTAAACGTGAGGTATTCCCCCACGTAGACCACATTGTTCGTACGTCCAAGCTGTTTGTCGACGTAGATGCCCCCATCTTGGGCATAGGAGCCGGCAGGGGTCTGCGTGATCCACACAAGTGCCAGGCCAAGATAGGCCCACACCAACGCCAGCACAATACGTCCCATCCTGGCTGTTTTCATCTTGTGCCTCCTCTTTCGCCTCACTGCTTAACCCAAGTTGCTTCTCACCGTCAAACTTTACGTTGGTCCGCGTAAAGCTAAGTTATTCCGGATCAGTTCGATGCGCTGCGCGACGCAGGCAGCAGAGCGCATGCCATCTTCCGGCGTATTGAAGACATAATCCAACAGCCGGTCCACAGTACTCGTGGCCACATGCATACGCGTATCAGATGAAGCGTAGTAAATGAATACGTCGCCATTCTCGCGGGCGACGGCGCCGTTACAGAACAGCACATTGGAGACGTCACCTACGCGCTCTTCGCCTTCAGGAGCCATCAAGTAACCTCCAGGACAGGCAATAACACGGCCAGGATCCTCCAGGTCGCAGAGGAAGGCATAGAGCACGTAGCGCAGGCCCGCCGCGCACCCGCGCACGCCGTGAGCGATGTGCAACCAGCCGGCCGGGGTCTTGATGACGTCACCCGCACCATTCTTCAGTTCCTTGATGGTGTGGTAAGCACGTGGATCGACAATGATCTCCTCTTTGATGTCGGCGTGCGCGATGTCGTCAGCCAGGCCAAAACCGATGCCGCCGCCCTTCCCTGCCTCGATGAAGCTATCTTGCGGGCGGGTATAGAAGGCGTACTTTCCCCGGACAAACTCCGGCAGCAAAACGGCGTTGCGCTGTTGCGCTGACGTGGTTTTGAGATCGTCCAGCCGTTGCCAGGTAACCAGATCGTGTGTGCGGGCGATACCGGCTTGCGCCACCGCGCTGCTTAGATCGCCAGGTAGCGCGTCGGGATCCTTACGCTCGGTGCAGAAGACGCCGTAGATCCAGCCATCCTCGTGCTGTACCACGCGCATATCATAGACGTTGACG
>JBJYXQ010000418.1:0-2304 GCA_046260035.1 Anaerolineae bacterium | reverse complement strand
GACACGGCCACACACCAGCCAGACCTGGATGAAGCCATCGCTTTGCTCAAGGAAAGCGTCCCGGCATTTGAAGCGGCGGGCGTTGTCCTGGCGATTGAGAACCACGATCGTTTCCGCGCTGAGGAATTCCTGGAAATCGTGGAAACGGTCGACAGTCCACATCTCGGCATTTGCCTCGACACCGTCAACTCGTTTGGTGCACTGGAAGGGCCAGAAGGCGTGATCGATACACTGGGGCCGTGGACGGTCAACCTGCACGTGAAGGACTTCACCATCCGGCGCGCTGATCATAAGATGGGCTTCGTCATCGAGGGGACACCAGCCGGTAAGGGGCGGCTGGACGTCCCCGCGCTGTTGGCTCGCCTGCGCGCCTGGGGTTTCGATGGCAGCGTGATTCTGGAACTGTGGACGCCACCCGAGGCCACGCTGGCCGAGACAATCGCGAAAGAGGCCGCGTGGGCGGAAGAAAGTGTCGGGTATTTGCAAGGGTTAATGGGGTAGTGGCCGCGATTTTTATCCCTTGACAGTCTTGGTATTCTGTGTATAATATACAACATTGTATATTAAAGGGAGTAGTAATCTTTGACAACCAAACTAGTGATCTTAGGACTGCTGCGCGAACGGCCGCTCTACGGCTACGAAATCAAGCACATCATCGAGGAGCATATGGGGGATTGGACGAACATCGCCTTTGGTTCCATCTACTACGCGCTGGGCAAGCTGGCCGATGAGGGTTGCGTGGAACAGGTTGGCACTGAACAGGAAGGCAATCGTCCCTCCCGCATGGTTTACCAGATCACCGATGCTGGCCGCGCTGAGTTTCTGCGACTGTTGCGTGAACTGTGGGGTTCCTTCGAGCGGCAGTACTTCGATATTGACGTTGGACTAGCATTTATGAGCGCGCTGCCGGTCGAGGAGGTCAAGGGCTACCTTGAACAGCGGGTGACCATACTCGAAGAGACGCTGCAGTACCTCACCACGCATCAGGCAGAGCAAATGGAACGCCCGGAAGTGCCCGCGTCGGCGCGTACGGTTTTCGAACACTCGCGACTGCATATGGAGGCGGAGTTGGCCTGGACGCGGGACGTATTACAACAGGTGGAGCAGGGCGTCTATCTCTGACGCTCTTTTTTTACTATAAATTCAACATTGTATATTCAATATTATATATTAGGAGGTTATGATGAAACGCATTCCAGAGAGCGAGGCTATTTCCGAAATAGCGGACGCGCGCCGCTTCAATGAGTTTATGGGGAACAACCGCTTCCGGCAGCATGAATATCACGAGTTGGCACAGCGGGTTGCCGCGATGGGTATCCCTGACGGCGGCAAGGTGCTGGATGTGGGGACGGGAACTGGCTTCGTCGCCATCGAGGTCGCCAAACTGCTACGTGAGCACGGTGTGCAGGTGGTGGGATTGGACCTCTCGCCGGCAATGTTGTCACTGGCTGCCGAGAATGCACAGCGCGCCGAGTTGAACGGTGCGGTCGTGTGGCGCGAGGGCAATGCTTACGCCATGCCGTTTTCCGACGGCGAATTCGATGCGGTGATTTCCAACGACTCGCTGCATCATTGGGAAGACCCGGTCGCCATCTGCAACGAGATCGCGCGCGTGGTGAAGCCGGGCGGGGCGTATCTCATTCACGATTCCCGACGGCTGGAGAAGTGGTGGCCAAAGCTGTTTGCCTGGGGCATCGGGTTGATAATTCCACCGGATTTTCGGGTGCACTATTGGGGATCAATTCGCTCATCGTATACGCCGGAGGAATTGGAGGCCATGGTTGCGCACTCACGGCTGAGTGGCTGGCGCGTTGAGGCTGGGTTCATGGAAATCGCGGTGGTACGGGGGAATGACGAGGAGGTTTGATTATGCCCAGATTGGTGAAAGGCGCCAAATGGACGTATGGATGGGTCATTGTGGGAGCAGAACGCGAGATCACTATCCCGCCCAAGGCGTGGCGCAGGTTTGGCTTTCAGACGGGAGAAGAAGCGATCTTTGTGCCGGGAAGTCGCACGTCGGGTGGTTTTGCCATCAGCACACTTCAGCTCACAGCAGAAGGCGACGCGAAGCGGGGTGGGGCGTCTTTGCGTGAACTGGGGCGCAGCCTATTCGGTGATGGAAACGTCGTAATTCCGCCGGAAATACCGGTCATGCCGGAGATGCGATTGTTAGCTGTACTCGGCAGTTGTTATGGACTGGGATTTGTGGCGCGTGGGCCGATCTATCAAGAGGCAATGCGACATCCAGAACTTGAGCTGTTTGGAGGAGAATGATACGGGGCTAGGTGTGGACATAGCAGTTCG
>JBJYXQ010000417.1:0-5305 GCA_046260035.1 Anaerolineae bacterium | reverse complement strand
GCGACGATCTCGCCGCCTGCGTCGCCGCCTTCCGGGCCCAGGTCGATGATCCAATCGGCGTCGTGGATCACGTCCAGGTTGTGCTCGATGACGACGACGGTGTTGCCCACATCCACCAACCCGTGCAGCACCTTGAGCAGGTTGGCGACGTCGGCGGCGTGCAGGCCTGTCGTTGGCTCATCGAGTAGATAGAGCGTGCTTCCGGTGGCTCTGCGTGCCAGTTCCTTCGCCAGTTTGACGCGCTGCGCTTCCCCACCGCTCAACGTCGTCGCCGGTTGGCCGAGTTTGAGGTAGCCTAGGCCAACCTCGACCATCAGCGCCAGGCGATTGTGAGCTGCCGGGACGTCGGTGAACACCTCGGCGGCCTCGGTGATGGACATTTCCAGTACGTCGCTGATGCTGTAGCCGCGATATTGGACCTCCAGCACTTCGTGTTTGAATCGTTTGCCGTGACACGCCGGACAGCGTACCTCCACATCCGGCAGGAAGTGCATGTTGACCATAAGGGTCCCTACACCTTTGCAGCGTTCGCAGCGCCCGCCCGTTGTGTTGAACGAGAAATGTGCCGGCGTCAGCCCGCGCGCTTGCGCCTCCGGTGTTTCAGCGAAGGCTTGGCGGATAGGTGTGAACGTGTCCGTATACGTCGCTGCATTGGAGCGCGGCGTGCGTCCGATGGCGGATTGGTCCAGCGTGATGACCTTGTCCAAATGTTCCCAGCCGGTGATGCCGAGATGCTCGCCCGGCGGATCGCCTGCGCCGTAAAAGCGCTGACGCGCCGCCCGGTCGAGGATGTCGAGCATCAACGATGACTTGCCGGAGCCGGAGACGCCCGTCACCGCGATGAGCAGGCCAAGCGGCAGTTCCGCTGTGACGTTCTTGAGGTTGTGTTCGCGCGCGCCGTGGATGACGAGCCGTTTGCCGTTCCCGCGTCGCCGCGCCCGCGCCGGGATAGTCTCCCGCCCGGAGAGCCAGCGCCCGGTCGCCGTATCCGCAGATGCCACCTCATCCGGTGTTCCGGTGGCGACGATTTCGCCACCAAATGTCCCCGCGCCTGGCCCGATGTCGATTACGTAATCGGCGGCGCGCACCATATCCAGGTCGTGCTCGATAACGAGGACGGTGTTATCCAGATCGCGCAGTTGGCGCAGCACACGGATCAGCCGGTGCGTGTCGCGCTGGTGCAGGCCGATGGTCGGTTCATCGAGGACGTAGAGCACGCCCGTCAGCCCAGAGCCGAGCAGCGAGGCCAGCCGCAGTCGTTGTGCTTCTCCGGCAGAGAGGGTGGGGGCGGCGCGCAGGAGCGTGAGGTAGCCCGCGCCCACATCAACCAGACGGCGCACGCGCTCGCGCAGGTCATCGAGGATAGGTGTGATGATGGGCTGTTCTTCCGCCGTCACGAAGGCGGGTAGGTTCTCCAGCCACATCGCCAGTTCGGTGAGGGGGATCCGTGAGAGATCAAGGATGGTTTTCCCATCCACGGTGACGGCACGACTTTCAGGACGCAGCCGGTCGCCGCCACAATCGGGACAGGTTTGTGTGATGAGCAGATGTTCCAGGTCGTTGCGGGCGTCGGGATTGCGGGCGTGGTCGGCGTAGCGGCGCATCAGTCCGGTGACGATGCCTTCGAAGTTACCCTGCCCCACGGTCGTTGGTGGTTTCGTGTCGGGAAAGTGCTGCCGGAACGGTTCGCCGTAGGTCCCATAGAGCAGCAAATCGCGCTGAGCTGGGCCGAGCGTCTCGATAGATGTATGGAGGTCAAAGTCGAAGCCGTAGTATTCCCCGGCGCTGCGTAGCGTTCGCCCGTAATGCTGCGCCTGTGCCTCGTTCCACACCAGCACACCCCCTTCGGCGATGCTGCGTTGCGGGTCGAGCAGTTGGCTCAGGTTGGGTTGGCGTGTCGTCCCCAGGCCGGTACACGTCGGGCACGCCCCGGCAGGTTTGTTGAAGGAGAAGTGTGCCATACCCAGTTCAGGGATGGGCGCACCGCAGTGCGGGCACGGATAGGTCTCGCTTATGTCGAGGGTGTTGCCCGCATCCTCCATACCGCCGTCGGCCTCGTTGTCCCACGCCTCGGAGGTGGATGGCGGCACGTCCTTGCCGCAGACCGGACAAGGCCGGTGTCCCAGGCGGGCAAAGAGCACGCGCAGGTAAGTATAAACCTCCGTGACGGTGCCGACGGTGGAGCGCGGGCTGCGGTTGGTATTGCGCTGATCTACACTGATGGACGGCGACAGTCCCGTGATACCGTCGATAGGGGGCTTGCTGAAGTATTCGACCATACCCAGCGATTCCATATATTGTCGCTGACCTTCCTGGTGCAGAATGTCGAACGCCAGCGTGGATTTGCCGGAGCCGGAAAGCCCAGTCAGCACCACGAGTTGGTTCTTGGGGATACTCACCGTGATGTTCTTTAAGTTGTGCAGCCGCGCGCCTTTGACCGTGATCGCACTTTGCATAGGATCCTCCATACTTTGGGATTAGGGATCGGGGAGTGGTTCTCAATTTTCTAGTCCCGCATTTCCCTATTATCATCATACAACCCTGGTGTGCAAGTGGAGGGTTACACAAGACATGTCTTATCATTCTCCTGGTACAACGTACTTCAAGTTTATGCCAGATACAAACGTGGCCTTGAGGCTGGGTATGAAATGGGTTTTTGTGGTGGGGCTTCATCCCACCACAAAAACCCATTAAGAAAGCCGCTTTAGCGGCAAAATGACGCGCAAATGGTTGTTGGTTCCCGAGAATGATAAGGCTCTGGAGAGTTACACAAGAACACCCCGGATAATTTCCGGGGTGTTCTTGTGTGGGGGTGGATCAGTGGGGTTGGACGGCAGAGACTGATCCTTACATACCTTTATAAACGTCTATACGCTTTCAAGGAAGCCGAAATAGTTTAGTTTCATACGCACGGATCAGTAAACGTTTTTGAATCGCGGTTGCGAGTAGACAGTTTGTAGCTGTGCAGCGCGTTGCTCAAGCCATTGACCGAATTGCACAAATGCGTGCCCTAGTCCGTGGATGAGCCGGCACAGTCGCTCATTTGGCCGATATGGTCGCTCGCTCTTTAGATCGTAGGGCAGGTGCCGCGCTGTCGTTGGATGGATTGCCTCTCGATGCCGATGGATGGCATCTTCTGCCAGTACGTTCATATCCAGATAGAGATTTTGCATCTTTCCCTCCTGACGCATTGAGTATGCCGGATAGGGCGCCAGGAAACCCTATCCGGCATAGTATTTTAATGCAGGGCTGCGAGTAGCTTCGCCGCTTCATCGGGCGTGAGCTGGCCTTCCTGGACCATTCGCAGCACTTGCAGGCGCTCCTCACGCAACTCGTCTGCCGAGGGCATAGGCGGAGCCGGCGCTTCGGGCGCCATTGGCGGTTCGGGCGGTGTGGGCGGGGTGGGCGGAGTAGGCGGGGTGGGTGGAGTAGGCGGGGTAGGATACCCGCTGGCGCGCTGCCAGCGACGCTCGGCGTGTTCGGCGCGCATGCGGGCGCGTTCGGCTTCACGCTCGGCTGTGCGGCGGGCACGTTCCGCCTCACGCTCGGCGGCCTGTTGCGCTTTCTCGGCGATACGTTCGGCGGCGCGTTGGGCCTGTTCGGCAGCCCGCTCGACGGTTACGCGGATGCGCTCGCCGTCGATGTGACGCAGGCCCTCTTGCAGACCGGCTTCCAGCCCGGCCATGGCCTGGGAGACGCGTTCTTCGATCATCGGGCCGAGTTCGTTCAACTGGTCGAGGAAACCGAGATCAAGGTCGAAATCAAAGTCGAAGTCGTGAGCATATTCTTCTTCTGTTCCGGCGCCCTTGAGGATCACACGACCGCCAACCTGCGCTTTGATGAGGGCTGCACCTTCACCCAATGTGCCGGTCATCATGCCGCCTTCCTGATCCAAGGCGAAGTCCGGGACACTGCTGCGGATGCCACCACCCGCCTGCAGCTCGAAGCGCACGTTGGGTTCTTCGGGCAGACGGACGATCAGATCGCTGCCCGCGCGCACGCTGTATTCCATACCCGCTGCGAAAGGTGGCTCCATACGCACGTCCGAACCGACACTCACGGCCGCAAATCCCTGCTCGAGGCCTGCAGCCTTGAGATCGCTGCCAATGCTCTCGATGGAGGCTTCGCCCGACACGATGTCAATGCGCGCATCGCCCGCCACCGATTCCACAGCGAGGTTGCCGCTGACATTCCGGGCGCGCAAGTCGCCCGCGACGCTTTCGATGGTGGTGGAAGCGACATCGCTCACGGAGGCATCTCCGTTGACGCTCTCGATGGCGAGTTCGCCCCGCGTGTCCTTGATCCTTAGGTCGCCCCGGACGGCTTTGATGGTCAGCGCGGTGTTGAACGGACAGTAGATCTTGCAGTCCGTGCTGGCGTAGATGATCAGTGTGTCCCCTTCCTGCGCGATGGTGTCCTGGTCGGACTCACCTGAGGTCTTGACGCTGACGGTGTTCGTATCTGCTCCCTTGACCGTCAGATTTCCCAGACATTCCGTGATGGTGATCTGGGCCTTTTCCGATATTTCAAACGTTTGGGTGGTCATTGCTTTTTTCTCCTTTTTGATTAGATTTCTTCGAGAAGCTGAAGAGCCTCTTCTAAACTGATTTCCTGGCTCGCGAGGCGATCCAGAATCTCTTGACGTTGTGCCATATCCTCGGCGGATACTGGCGGCGCCGGTTGAACGGGCGGTACGGCGGGAACCGCTGGCGCGGCGGTGCGCTCACGCTTCAACGCATGGATGATTTCATCCAGGCGATTGCGCACGGTGGGGTAGGAAATGCCGAGTTCCTCCTGCACGCAGTTGAGCTTGCCCTCGCAGAGCAAGAAGACTTCGACGAAGTAGCGCTGCTCCGGGATGAGCTGCGAGAGGCGGTCCATTTCGAAGTTACCGCGAATCTCAGCGCCGCACGTGTGGCAGACCAATTGGCTGACGTGTAAATCGTCGTGACAGACCGGACATTCGGTAGGAACTGGATACATTGTCTTAACTCCTTTACATTTTTAATCTGTATATTGAAAATTATAACATATGACTTAATATTTGTCAATAGTTTTCGAAGGAAATTTTCCATTTTCCCACTTTTCGCAGGCAAAAAGATAAAAAACCTCTCTTAGTCAACGGAGTGTAGGGATTTCGTCAAGCATCTGCGAAAATTTTGAGTAGTATAAAGATGTATTTCAGGTTCCTGTTAGCTGAAGAGTTTCGGCCTAAAGGCCAGGGATATAAGGGGGATTTTTTGTGGCGAGGCAAAGCCTCGCCACAAAAAATCCCCTCAAAAAAGCCGCTTTAGCGGCAAGATAA
>JBJYXQ010000416.1:22323-41823 GCA_046260035.1 Anaerolineae bacterium | reverse complement strand
CTTCCAGATCGAGTTCTTGTCGAATGCGTTCACTTACCTGGCTGAACAATTGTTCGCGGACCGCGCGGCGCTGCGTATCCTGATAGAGTCGCGCACTTTCCAAAGCTACGTTCAACTGCTCGGTCATCGCTTCCAACAACTCAACCTCGCGCATACTCCAGGTCGATCCATCCGGTTTACGACCATCAACGACCCCGATCACATCACCGCGCAAGCGGATGGGGATCGACACAATTGATTCTTCAATCGCTCTCGCACCTGTTTGCAGGACTTCCTCCATCTGTGGCTCCAGCACATCGGCAGCAGAACGCTCCCCCTGAGCATCACTCAGATAGCCCAGATCGGGCTGCGCCCGTAACAAATCCTGCCACGCTTGGCGACTCAAGTCACCAAAGGCCTGGCGCTCCGCTTCAATACTTGCCTGCACTTGCTGGAACAAACGGGCATTGCTGATCGCCAGAACAATCTGGCCAGCCAGGGCCTGCAAGGCGGCGATATCCTCATCAGTGAAAGCATCCACTTGCGCGCTGTGGATATCCAGCACGCCAATGATCTCACGTCCCACTTGTAATGGCAGTGCCAGCTCTGATCTGGTGTCCGGCAAGTATGTATTAGCCTGAATAGGAATCTCGTCATCCTCAGTCCCACGCGCAAGGCAATATTTGCCCTGACGCACCGCCTGGCAGACAACACAGTGCGCATCGAGTGACAAACGATAGCCCTGCGCAATCAACTGCGTTCCTCCGCGGCTGGAAGCAGCCTGCAATTTTACCCATTCACCGCTACTTTCAAGCAAAAACAAGCCCACATGATAGAATCCAAATTGTTCGCCGACTGTCTTGGCTACATCGCCAAGCACTTTCGAAAAGTCACTGACCGATGCGGTTGCCTCTTGAGCGACTACGGCGCTGGCTTGCAAGTAGCGTGCCCGGCGTTCCAGAATTTGTGTTTGTGCGGCAAGTGCGTCACGGTTGGCCTGCAACTCGCTATTGCTTTCAGCAAGCGCCTGTGCGCTCTTCCTTGCCCGCTCGCTTTCCTGGGCGATCCGGCCAACAACGGCGCGCAAGAGCGCCCCCGCTGCACTCAACGCAATCGTCAGGAATACCACGTCACTCACCGGTGGCTCGCCCGCAGCACCCTCAATCAAGCCTACGGCCTCGGCTACATACATCGCGATGGCAGAGAGTACACTCAGCAGCACAAATGAAGTCAAGACGGGCACAGCGGCGACCAGACCGACGACGATAATAACCAGGAAATAGCCGATCACTGCCGTGTCCTGAATGCCGTCATACAACCAGGAAGGAATTGACACGCCGATCCATAATGCCAATGGCACAGCAACACCCAATACCCTTACATAGCCCAGACGCAGCAAGATGACAAATCCAGTAAAGGCCAGTGTCACGACACCAAAGATCGTCACCACCAGGTTGCCCCATTCGGATAATAAGGAAAGGCTGATCATACCGGCCAGGGCTGCCACTAAGACGATCCAGATGATC
This sequence comes from Anaerolineae bacterium, assembly GCA_046260035.1. Taxonomy (GTDB): domain Bacteria; phylum Chloroflexota; class Anaerolineae; order B4-G1; family SLSP01; genus DSWT01. The sequence goes on along the minus strand of JBJYXQ010000416.1, from coordinate 40,318 downwards.
ACATTGAGAATGCCGGCAATCCGAGTTTTTTCCTCGTCATCCTGGAAAACCGGAGGCATCAACACTCTCGTGAATGTCTGCCAAAATTGTCTCAATCGGGCCAAGATGCTCATACTTGCCCTCCTGCCGCTTTATCACCGTCACGGTTAGCACTTGCCAGCCGGACGATCACGCGGTCGAGTTCCAGCGCCGCGCGCATTTCTGCAGCTGCCGTCTGCAGCACGCGCTCCAGTTCGAGGCTCTCACGCATCCGTGTCGCTACTTGGCCCAAGGTCTGCTCGCGTGCCGCGCGGAGCTGTGAGTCCTCGTAAAGTTGCGCGCCTTCCAAGGCGGCACTTAACTGTTCGGTCAGCGCCTGCAACAAGTCCATTTCTTCTCCCGACCATGCTGTGCCGTCAGGCTTCCGACCATCGACCACGCCAATCACCTGGTCTCGCACCTTGATGGGGATAGCCAGTGTAGGCACGTCGCCAGAACTCGACACAACCTGCCCTGTAGATAATGCTGTTTCCATTTCCGGCCGCCAGACATCGACGTTTTGCACAGTTGTGCGTCTATCACTGACAAATCCCAGGTCAGTTTGAGACTGGAGCATTGTCAGCCATGCTTCACGGGTTAACTCGCCATAAGCACGCCGTTCCGCATCCACACTCTCTTGAAGTTGCTGGAACAGCCCGGCGTTGCGCACGGCATTGGCCACCTGGTCGGCCACAGTCTGCATCACAGATACATCTTCCTGGGAGAAAAATGCCTCCTGCTCGCTCTGCACGGTCATCGCACCGATAACCTGACCACCGGCACGCAACGGCAAAGCCAACTCGGAACGTGTATCCGGCAGGTCAGGATTGCTGAAACGCACCGCCGCCTCACCAACATCGAGCTGAATGTCGGCCTGACCACTGAGCACACAACGCCCAATCATCGAATCGCCACCCACGCGCAACTGGTGATGACGCGCCAGCATCGCACGCCCGGCCTCACCCGAACCGGCACGCAAAACGGCGTACTCGCCAGCTTCCTCCGTCAAAAACAAACCTACGTAATATAAACCGAAACGCTCACGGACTAATTCCACCACCTGAGGCAACAACACCTCGATATCAAGTTCAGATGTCGTCGCGCTAGACACTTCCGCCGCTGTCAGTAGCGCTTGTGTGCGTTCCGCCACGCGCTGCTCCAGGCCGGCTAACGTCTCGCGCAATTGCGCGGTCATCTGATTAAACGCTTGGGCTAGGGTAGCAATCTCGTCCTGACGTTCGGCCACGGGTGCCTGACGCGACAAATCGCCAGCGCTAATCACTTGTGCCGTCGTCGCGAGTTCGTTAATCGGTTCCGAGATACGTCGCGCGATCCATAGGCCTAGTCCGCCAGCCAAAGCCACAGCGACAACAAGTGCCCCCAGCGTTACGAACAGTGTGGTATAAGCCAGTGCCAAGGCCTCCCTCACAGGCTGCTCGGCGACAACTCTCAACGTCTGATCGCCCAATTGGATAAGTTGATATGCCAATGCAACACGAACACCGCTCAATCCCACAGTCAATGCACTGGCGTCGGGCAAAACGAATTCTGTCTCCCGCAGAACGACGGATGGGTTTCTGTGCGCCACAACTCGGTTTTGCGCCCCGATCACGTAAACGACACCGCTGCCACTGACCTGAGCGCTAGCCATCAGATCCCACACTGTCTTGAAGCGAAAATCTGCCACAAGCACACCATTAAACTGACCAGAACGAAGATCAATGATCGGCACCGAAATCGTCATAAACGGCTCGCCTGTCACCTCATCGAATTCTACAGGGCCATAATATATCTCCCGCGTAGCTTTTGGCTCCTCGAATTCATCTTCACCCGAACGATTCTCCAAAGATGTCGCATCATACGTCTTGAGCCGTGAAACGCGAAACGTTTCCCGTCCTGTGCTGTCGACCAAGATCAATTCTTGATATACATCCTGATACGCCAACAACGCGGTCAATTGGTCGGCTTGCTCTTCTTGCGGTAACTGTTGCAGTGCACGAACCTCGGTCAAGACGCGCAGTTCGTTCTCGCGTTCGAGGATAAACGATGCGACATCGGAAGCAACACGACGCGCAATCTGACTTTGCAACTCCAAAGCCTGTGTCCGCTGAGCCGTGAAACTATATCCCACCAAAACGACACCCACCAAAAGCAACGGGATTACGGCCAAACCGATAAAAGCAACGGTCAGACGAGCACGTAAGCTGTTTCGCATATCACGATCTCCTCATACACGAGAGTACGTAATCTCAGTACAATATATCATCAGCCACCTGTAGGATTGAATCCGGCATCTCTAGTCCTATGGTTTGCGCCGCTTTCATGTTGACCGTCAAAAACAAGCTAGAAGTTTCGACTGGTAACTCACCAGGATTGGCACCCTCGAAGATTTTCTGAGCTAACACCGCCGCCATCTCCCCGGTTTGGAAACTGTCATCCGCATAGCTGAAAAGCGCGCCTTGTTTTGTCTGCCCCAACGTGTGACCAATCACCGGCAACTTGTGCGCATTGGCAAAATCCAATATGGCCTTGAAGCTGTTGTTGTTCACCAGATCCGGCATCATCTGAATCGCATCGATGCCCAAATCGGCTGCCTGATCTAATTTACTCAACTCGGCAGAGATGTCCTCAGGGCTCTTAACCTGCGCCTCAACAAGCTCGACACCGAGTAGAGTCGTTACTTCACGTATCGGGGGCAAACTGCTGGCCGCGGTCGAATAATCCGGATCGTAGAAAATGCCCAGGCGCTTGACTTGCGGAGCCATCTGCGTCAAAAACTCAACCCGCTTGCCAAAATACGCGGAATCGGGGCGGTTGATCCCCGTGACATTACCTCCAGGCGCCTTGATCGATGCTACCAGGCCCGTTTCAACAGGCTCGGTCACCATCGCAAAAAGAACAGCGATATCTGTGCCCTCTGTTGCCTGCAGCACCACTTTGGCAGCACCTGTCGTCGTCGTCAAGATCAAATCCACATCATCCTTGACAAATTGCTGTGCGATTTGGGTCATTTTTTCGGTGTCACCCTCTGCAGCCTCAAATACATAGGTAATGTTTTCACCTTCGACATACCCCAGTTCACCAAGCTTGGCTTTGAAACCGTCGAAGACGCTGTCAAAGGTACCCACTCCGGAGAGCAATCCAACCCGATAGCTTTTCTTGCCTCCGCCATTCCCACCACATCCACTGATCAACACGATGACAATGACAACCAACATCCATGTCCAACTAGGTCTACGCTTCATCTTCTACCTCCCATACAGTAAAAATTGTCCAAATCGCAAAAATTAGTCTTTTCTCTCCGGCACTGCCAATCGGACGACCAAATCGTCCAAATCTAGCGCCTGGCGCATCTGCTCGGCGGCGGTGCGCAGCATCGCTTCCATATCCAAAGTTTCGCGGATTCGGCCCGTTACCTGACCAATGATCTGCTCGCGCGCAGCACGGCGTTGTGAATCCAGATAAAGCTGTGCGCCTTCCAAGGCTGTGCTCAACTGCTCGGTCAGCGTTTGTAACAAGCCAATCTCTTCTGCCGACCACGCAGTGCCATCTGATTTGCGCCCATCGATCACGCCGACGACCTGCTCGCGCACGCGGAGAGGCAGGGCCAGGGTCGAACCATCCTCGTTCAAGGCCTGCTGGCCTCCCTGTAGCGCGATCTCCATCTCAGGCCGCCAGACTTCACCGGCCGGGGCAATAGCAGTGCCGTCATCGTAGAAGCCCAAGTCTTGACGCGCCTGAAGCAAGTTCAACCACGCCTCGCGTGACAACTCACCCATCGCGCGGCGCTCGGCTTCGGCACTCGCCTCGACCTGCTGTAACAATTGCGCGTTGCTCACGGCCATCGCCACCTGATCGGCCAAAGCCTGCAAGATGGTAACATCCTCATCCGTGAAGGCTTGGCGCTCCGTACTCTGCACGTCCAGCACACCCAAGATCTCACCCCCCACACGCAATGGCACCGCCATCTCAGAGCGGGTATCGGGCAAATCGGGGTTATCAAAAAAGACAGCGTCCTGGCCCACATCCAGAGCAATGCGACGTTCACCGCGTGAAGCCACATAGCCCACGATACTCTGCGATCCCACTTCCAGGCGATGTTGGCGCGCCAGCATCCGCTGTCCGCCCTCACTCGAGGCCGCTTGCAACTCCATCCACTTTTTGCTGGCGTCGAGCAGAAAGAGGCCGGTATGATAGAAGCCAAATTGCTCGCTGATCACCCGCACCACACGCGGCAGCAACCGCGTTAAGTCTCCACTCGCCAACTGTGCCTCTTGCGCCACAGCCGTCGCTGCGCCCAAGTAACCGGTACGGCGTGCCAATTCGCGAGATCGTTCTTCGACCAGATCCTGAAGGCGCTCACGCTGTTGCTCCAAATCGACGGAGGACTGACGAGCGCTTATCAATGCATCACGGAGATTGCGCATGGTCAGAGACAATAACACAGCTCCCATCACCAAATTGCTCAACATAATCGAGATATCAAATACCGGGCTCGCTACGAGAGGCGTAGGAATCGCAATCCCCAACTGCTCGATCACAAAGGCAGCAGTGATGACCAGACCACTGGCTGCAGTCAGCCAAGCAGCCGACTTCCATCCAAAAAGCAACCCGGCGACGAGAACAATCACAAAGTAACTCGACGTCGTTTGATGATTCAGCCCACCAGACATAAACAGCAATCCAGTTGCGACTAACCATAGGTTGATCAAGAACAGGATTCCTGCAAGGCGCACCCGGCCAGCGCGCAGCACGAACAACATCGCCCCCACCAACACCAGCAACACAACCACCGGCACAATCGCTGCCTGCACGCGGGTCACCAGGATTAACGGCGATGACGCCAGCACGACGCCCATCTCTGCCCACAGGATCACATTCAACAGCACTGCTGTGCGGCGCGTTTCTTCGTCCCCTTCGATCTCGGGGAGGGCAAACCATCGTTTGAGTCGTTCCCACATCGTCATTATGCCCCTCACTTACCCTGATCGTCAGCCTTGGGCGGTAACAAGCGGATGACCAAATCCCCCAAGTTCAAGGCCTGGCGAATCTCGCCCGTGGCCGTGCGCAACATCGTCTCCATATCCAACGTCTCGCGGATGCGTCCTGTCACTTCACCCACCAATCGCTCGCGAGCTGCTCGTTCTCGTGTGTCCTGGTATAGCCGCGCGCTTTCCAGCGCAATCCCCAACTGCTCAGCCAAGGTCTCGGCCAGGGTGATTTCTTCCGGCGTCCATTGACTTCCAGACGGCTTGAAGGTATCGATCACCCCGATGACATTGCCGCGTACTTGTATCGGCACCGCCAACGGTACAGGATCGCCCGGATCAGTCGCGTGAACTGTTTGTCCCGTGTGCAGCGCGTGCCGCACTTCGGCAGGCCAGGCGTCTCCAGCCTCCATGTTGGATACAACAGTCACCCCGCTTTCGGCGCTGCGCACACCTGCCATAGCTTGCGTGTGAATGAGTTGTCGCCATCCCTCGCGACTCAACTCACCGGAGGCCCGACGGCTAATCTCGACTGCGGCTTGACTCTCGGCTAACAGACGGGCGTTTTCCAGAGCAATACCAATCTGGTCCGCCATCGTTTGTAGCACTGTAACAATATCCTGATCAAAGGCATCGGACTGAGTGCTCTGCACCGTCAGCGCGCCGAGCACTTGACCACGCGAGCGTAAAGGCAAGGCTGCTTCCGAGCGCGTCTCAGGCAATTCGGCGGTCGTGCGGCGCACAGTGTCTTCTTCAGCCTGCATCGCAACACGTGCCTGCGCGTTGACAATACTCCAGCCGATCATCGAATTGTTATCCACAGCCAACCTATGCCCTCGTGTCAGCATGGCCTGCCCGGCTTGGCCGGTACCGGCCTGTAATACGGCCCACTGTCTTTGTTCGTCCACTAGGAACAAGCCGACATAGTACAAGTCGAAACGCTCACGGATCAATTCGACGGCTTCTCGCACCAGGCGCTCGCTATCCAGGATAGACGACGCAGCGCGGGCAACTTCGGCGGACGCGGCCAGGTACTCAGAACGGCGATTGAGATCGGCTGTGCGCTCAGCTACACGCGCCTCCAGGCTGCCGATCAGGCCGCGCAGTTGTTCGGTCATGCTGTTGAACGAGCGGGCCATAGCCCCAAATTCGTCTTCGCTTTCCACGGGCGTTTCACGACTCAGATCACCTGCTGTAACGGCGGCAGCAGTCTGCATCAGCGAATTGACAGGCTGGATTGCCTGGCTGATAGCCAGCGACACCAACGCGGCAGACAAAAACGCACCGCCCAAGATGATGCTCAACGAAACAATGCCCAAAGTTTGTTGGATGCTTTGCCGTTCAGCTTGTAAACTCTCAGCGGTCAGCGTGAGCCGGTCATCCGCAAGTCTACTTAGTCCTTCGGCAGCCAGGTTGTTCATCACAAGCGCAGTAGCCACAATCAGGGGTATGGCTACCACCAGAACTAGCCAGGTCAAACGAAGCCGCAATCGACCTCGCTGTAGCCGTCGCTCGGAAACCATTTGCCGGAATCCAATATAGGTGTACAAAATCGCAAAGGCAAAGCTGGTTAGCAGGTTAGCGCCATTGGGCGTCAGTACGCTTTTTAAACCAAACTGGGACCCCGTAACAATCACCAAGCCTGCAAACAACAACCAAGCCAACCGCCGTGTCATCGCGGGTGTATCTTTGCGGAGGGCAATTAACAATGCCAGCACAATGCCTATCGTCGGCAGCGCACTATTCAGAATGCGCAGCGGTACGGCAATCGTCCCATTTTCAAAGTCGCTGGCTGCAAGCTGTATTCCGATGACGCCACCTTCAGGCACTGGTGTAAACCACAGCCTTGTGCCCAATTGGGTATCCACGATTGTTAATAGCATAGGCAGAAAAGCGACAATGTAGACCGGCACCCACCACCATCGCCGGCGTCCCTGCATCAACTGGGGTGCGAGTAAAACAGCCGTAATAATCAACAACCCGACTTGAGCGACCGGCGCGACCATCACCTGGATGGTAAAGGCTGAAAGCATTTGCGCGGTCGTGTCTGCCGAGAACAGAAAGCCGGTAGCGATGGTGCTGACGGAGGTGATAAGCAGCCAGACGCCCACATGCCGGTTGGCATTGTTCCAGATGTTGAGTGCCAGGATGTACAATCCGACGATGACCTCAATCAACCCGAGGCCCCAAGCAATGTACTGCCAAGCTTGTATAGGCAAGACACTCATGACGACACCTCCTCTTCAGGGGTGGCCAGCCGGATATTTAACTCGGAAACACCCAACGCCTGGCGCAGTTCCTGTGCCGCCGTCCTAAGCACGATCTCCATATCGAGCGATTCCCTCATCCGCGCCGTGACCGCGCCGGTCAACCGCTCCTGCACCGCGCGGCGCTGCGTGTCCTGATAGAGCCGCGCGCTGTCCAGCGCCAGGCCCAGTTGCTCGGTCAGCGTTTCCAACAATTCCATTTCCTCATCTGTCCATTGATCATCTTCCTGGTCTCGATATAGATCAACCATAGCGATGACCTGACCGCGTACCGTGACAGGTACAGCCATCGCTTGCCTGGCTGTGCTTTCGTCAGGCCGCGGCGCGTCGCTAATAGGCATAAGTTCCTTGTTGGCGTAGCGATAGCCGGGGATCAATCCTCCGCGCAGCAGGTTAGCCCAGGCCTCGCGCCCAATCTCACCATAGGCGCGACGTTCGGCTTCCAGAGCAGCCTGGCTTTCGGCAAACAAACGGGCATTGTCGAGCGCCACCGCAACCTGGTCGGCTATCGTCTGCAATACTGCCAGTATAGCCTGATCGAATGTACCCACCTGATCGCTCTGCACGCTGAGCGCTCCGAGCACCCGCCCGCGTGTAACAAGCGGCAGGGCAGCTTCGGAGCGCGTTTCGGGCAGGAGTGGATGCTCCACGCGGTTGGTTTCTGTGCGTACATCTTGGGTCACGCGCGCTTGGGTATTGGCGATACATGCGCCGATCATGGATTTATTGTTGACCTCAAGACGCGATTTTTCTTGTAACAACAACCGTCCGATCTCGCCGGAGCCGGCGCGGAACTCGGCCCAACCGCCGCTACTGTCTAGTATAAAAAGCCCCACGTGATACAAGCCAAAGCGTTGCCGGATCAAATCTGCAACTTGTTGGACGAGTTGATCTGTGTCCAATATGGAGGTGACAGCGCGCCCCACCTCGGCTGAGGCTTCGAGATAGGCCGAGCGGCGTTCCAGATCGCGCGTGCGCACAGTCACCTGCTGTTCCAGCGAGTCGCGCAGCGTTTGCAGTTCCCGGTTTGCCTGAACCTGAGCGCGTTCGTCTTGGCGGGCGCGCTTAAGCGTGCTGATCAGGCTGCGCGTGGTAAGGGATACCAACAGCGCCGACAGGAAAAAACTAGCGATCAGGGTGCTGGTCATGGCTCCCAACGTAATCACAGTGGGATCTACCGTAAGCCGGCCCGTGGCTTCTGCATACCCTACCCCGATCACCACAAGAATACTCAACCCTCCAAAGAGCAACCCGGCTACCGCACCCGAAAGCAAACTAGCAATGATGATAATGACCACAAACAGAACCGGACCAGGCCCGCTCACACCGCTGTAACCAAGCGTGATGCCCGCGACCATGCCCCACAAAACAGCGCTCAACAACCAGGCCGCGAAGCGTACATAGCCGCGATAGACAAGAAACAACAACAGCACTTGGACTGCAGCCAGGATGCCAGTGATCATCCATGTTGGCAACGGGTCAGGGTTGGTAAACGGCGCGATGACGCTGCTGATCGTCTCAATGCCCAGGGCAGCCAGTAGGATGATGTTGAGCAAGCCGGCAATACGAGTCTTTTCTTCGTCGCCTGAAAAGACTGGGCCGGAAACAATTTTTCGGATTCGGTCGAGCATAGCTTTATCCTTTTCTCACTCGATACACACCCGCCAGCGGCGGAAAAAACCAGACCGGGAACAAGACATCCACGCAACGCTTGAATTGTACAGCAAATATGTCACGCCTTTCCTCCGTTCTCTTCATCGCCGGATATCAGCCGGACGTTCACCTGGGCGATTTGCAGCGCCTCGCCTAGTTCACGGGCGGCTGTTTGCAGTACCTTTTCTATATCCAGCGACTCACGCATGCGCCCTGTGATCTCGCCGATCATCCGCTCCCGCGCCGCACGGCGCTGCGTATCCTGGTAAAGACGTGCGCTCTCCAACGTCAACGCCAAACGATTCGCCACTTCCTGCACTAACGGTGTGACAGTTGATGCGACTTGCTGCTCCGGGAAGTGTAGTTGTAACACGCCAATGGTCTGATCGCGGAGTGTGACAGGGACCTCTACAAATCCACCCTCGCCTGTGCCGACACGGACACCCGTGTCTGTACGGGCAACCTCTGTAATCGGCTCAACCGTTCGTTCGCGATAACGATATCCCAGAAGGTGCTCGGTGCCAGCGGATAAACCACGCCAGGCTTGCTCGGTATATTGTCCAAACACACGTTCCATATCGCGCATGGATGAGGCCATCTGTTCAAGCAGCCCCGCATTTTCCACTGCCACCGCCAATTGGTCGGAGGCCGTCTGCAAAACAGCGACGGCCGTCTCATCAAAAGCCGCAACCTCAGCGCTCTGAACGACCAGGAGACCAATCATCCGCTGCCCAATCCGGAGCGGTAAAACGACTTCCGAGCGCGCGTCCGACGTCTGATCTTCAAATACTGCGCTTCGGAATTCAGACGTCGCGGCGTGGACATCTTGTTCGCTGCCTGGCACGTAGCTTCTATCAATCGCGTGCAGGCTGAAATCCACATCCTCAATCTCCAAAGCGTATCCCTGCGCCAACAACACCTCAGCAATCTCCCCACTGGCAGCCCGAAGTTCAGCCTGGTGGCCTTCCCCATCCGTCAGCAGGATGCCAACCTGATACGCCATAAAACGCTCCCGGATCAGACGAGTTGCGCTCGCCAGTAAATCGTCCAATACGTGCACTTCGGCGATCTCCTGAGAGAGCGCGGGCAAAACCTGGAACTGCGCCACCCAGCGCTCCAAAGCCTGCTCTGCGTGTTTTCGCTCGGTAATGTCATGCAGAATCATCAAGCGACCCGTCAATTGTCGTCGCCGGTCGTATAATGGAGATAGGTGTACATCATAATGTCGGTGCATTTCAGTATAAAACTCCGATTGCGCAAGCTCCATCGTGATCTCCGCCTGTACCTCCACATCAACAGCGCCCGCCACCAAATCCATATGCTCTGCAAACACGACGCCAACAGGCTGACCGATGATATGCTCAGTGATCCCGGCCAACATCCGTCGCGCTGCCGGATTCAGATCCACGATCCGGTCCTGTCCATCCAGGACCAGGACGCCATCGCGCATCCCCTCAACCACCGCATCGCGCGCCAAGGGCACAACATCCAGGAGCCGGAAACGGAATAAGCCCACTGAGAACATAATCCCTGTAACCGCGAAACTGAAAGGAGTAGGATCCAATACAAAAGCCTGCTTGACGACAATGACAAAGACCACATTCATCACCAGAGGAACCAATGCGCCCACCAACAGTGTCGCGGCTTGCCCACGGTACAGGCCTTTTGACCGGAAAAACACCCCTACCAACAACACAATCCCTATCCCAATCAACAAATAGGAATAGGCAGAATGCACCGAGAACCACGGTCCCCAGGGCGAGCGCAGCACCCACAGAGGAGCGGAGAACTCCAGATACGCAGCGCCCCGAAAAAGGTGCAGCACATTATCAAACCATATCATAATTTGCGTAGCGACAGGTATGAGGCACGCCAGTATAAGGTTGCGCAACGTGAGCCAACGATTTTGCCCCGAGTAGGCCAGGGCAAAAGCAAGCCAAGCTACCGGCACAAAAGCAACACTGACAAAGGTGGCATTGCTCCAAAAGAGGATGGTCGGCACATCTGTGCCGGAAACCTGAAACGCATAACATAACAACCACCATGTCAGCAAGCCCATTAACCAGACCAACTGCCTAGCAGCGGTCACGCGCCGCCGCTGCACGGCTAACACCGTCAGCCATGTTGTGACGGCGGCCAGGATGACCAGAGGCACTACATAGGGAGTAAACTGAAAACTCATGCTCGCTCCTCGTCCTTCTGTGAAGCAGAAAAGGCCTGCACACCCATCACCACTGCAACTTCGTCCACAGGCAACATCTCCCCCAGCTCGCGTACGACCGTTTGCAGAATCGTGTTCATTTCCAGGGAACGGGTCAGGTTTGCTGTGATTTGGTTGAGCATCTGTTCATCGGTTGCACGGCGCCGGGTTTCGTCAAACAGCCGCAAACTCTCGATTGTCTGCGCGAGTTGTCCGGTAACGTCTTCAATCAGAGATAACTCCTCATCGGTCCACGGACGGCCATCGGGGTGCTCCCCACCGAGAGCGCCGACAACCTGCCGGTTGATGACCAACGGCACAGCAGCGCCTTCACCTTCAGCCACCGGCGCTGCACTGTCTATGGCCCGCGTCATCTGCGGCAGCCACTCCGCCTCCGGCGTGATTTGATTTTGCCGATAGGCGAATCCCGGTTGCACGCGACCTGACTCCATAACGGTTTGCCAAGTCTGCTCCGTGTAGCGACGCTGCACTTCCCGAGCCTGGTTCAGCGCTGCCACCAGCGCATCCACGGTCGTGTTGAGGTATTCACCCAGCTCGTGCAGTTCGCGGTCACCTTCGACATCCTCTTCCAACTCTCCCACGTCCACGCGCGCCGTGTACTCTCCCGCAGTCACGCGCGACAGGTAATCGACGTATCCGGCCACGGTTTCACGAAGATGTGTTGCCGAGCGCGCTTCCCGCTCGCGCAATTCGCGCTCGGCTGTGGCCGATTGTTCAGCTTGGCGCGTAGCCTCGGTTAGTTCTAGGCCACGTTGCCGCTCCGCGGCAAAAGCGCGCTCGGTCTGGTTGACAAATACGCCAGTCACCACAGATGTCACAGCGAATATAAGCAAAAAGAGAACACCTTCAACCAACCAAGTCGCAGCATCAGAGACACTTAGTGGGCGGATAAGTTGCGTGGCTTCCAGCAAAAGCATGATCAGATAGAGCACGACGATGGCGACACCGCCATAACGCAGCGCCCTGGACCCACCAATCAGTCCGATGATCGTTGCCGTCATAACAAAGCCTACAGTCACCGGCCCGGTGATACCGCCAAGAAAATAGATGGCAGACATCAAACCGGCGACAAGTGCGGCTATATAAACCCCGATGGCAGCATCGTGGCGCTGTTGGCGAAACAGCCACAAACTGATGCCACTGAGTGCAATAAACACCACAGCCACAACCGCCACATAACGCGTCGGAAGCTGAGGCGCAACAATCCACAGGATTGAAAAAACAACCAGGAGTACAGCCGCAGCCACTATAGAAGCCCGGATAACCACCCGAGCTGTCTGAATACGCCGGGTCTGTTCCTGATCCATCTCAACTGGCGATGATTGCACGTCCATCACTTCCCCCTCTCCTCTGGCGCACTGGCGGCAGATGCCCGTCCGGCATCGATACGCGCCACCATGTTGGCCTCCAACGCGTCACCCAGGTGCCGGATCGCCTGCTGGATGGCCTCGTCGACGGTGAACGCGCCGCGGATCTGATCCGTGATCTGACGGGTCAGGCGCTCGCGCCCGGCAGTACGCTGCGTCTCTTCGAGCAGTCGCAGCGTTTCAGCAACGGTGCCCATACGTTCGGCAATCGTTTCCACCAGGGCGATCTCGTCCTCGGTCCATTGCCGTTCCTGATCTTCGTCTTGGATGCCCAACGCACCGATGACCTCATTGCGCTGCGTGATCGGCGCGACCAAGGCAGCATGATCGCCATCCTGAGTGTTACCTGAAAGGGTAACAACACCCTTTCGAGTCAACGTCTCTTGAACCTCAGGCAACGCGCTCGCATCGTGCAATGGGGCGATACCAGGGCGCGTCGCCTCGTAATCATTGGCCAGCGACGATGCTTGACGTCCACTCCAGGTTTCGCCCACGTACTGCTGCTGGATCATCTCCAGGTCGCGCAGGGCGCTTTGTGTTTGATCGAACAAACGGATATTCTCGATGGCGTTAGCTAACTGGTCGGCCAATGCCTGGAGCACTGTAATATCTTCCTGTCCAAACGCGGAAGCTTCTGCACTCTGGATGGTCAACGCACCGATGACACCGCCACGGCCCTTGAGTGGCAGCGCCAGTTCCGAACGGGTCTCCGGCAGCAGCGGGTTCTCGAAGCGCACGGCCTCGGCGCCCACGTCCAGCGCGATGCGCGCCTCTCCCGTCGCCACGCATTGCCCAATCATCGAACTACCGCCGACTTCCAGACGATGCCGGCGCGCGACCATCTGCGCACCGGCCTCCCCAGTCCCGGCGCGGAGCACAGCCCAACGTCGCTGGGCCGCGCTGGTAAACTCAGCCGGAGCTTCCATTGTGTCCACCAAGAACAGACCCGCATAGTACAGATCCAACTGCTCGTGCAGCAGGTCTACAGCCCGCTGAAGCAGGGTATCCACATCCAACACCTCACTTGCCACCCGCGCCACGTCGGCCACCGTCTGGAGTTGCAAGTCGCGCCGTCGCATCAAAGCTTCGGTGTGTTTGCGCTCCGTAATATCGCGGGTCATTCCCACAAAACCGGTGATCTGTCCATTCGCGTCGCGCAAAGGGACTTTCGTACTGGATACCCACTGCTGTTCACCCGTGGTTTGGTCCACGACCGACTCTTCGTGGTCGATCAGAATTTCGCCGGATTCCATAAGCGCTTGCTCATCGGCGTAGTATTGCTCCGCCAACTCATGGGGGAAGAAGTCAAGATCCGTCTTCCCGATCACCTCCTCCTGCGTTATTGCACCCAGGAGACCCAGATGCGCGATGTTGTTGATCAAGAAACGGCTCTCCCGATCTTTGATGTAGATGTAGTCCGGCAGGTTGTCAATAAGCGTGCGCAACAGGTTGCGTTCCGCATCCAACTCTATCTCTGCGTTTTTGCGCTCCGTAATATCCGACGAAATACCAAACGTGCCGATGATGTTGCCTTCACGATCGCGCATCGGCATTTTGGTCGTCGCCACCCACGTGTCAGGGCGGTCTTCCCAGGTTTCCCGTTCCTCGAGTCCCAAGAGCGGCTCGCCAGTGCGGATGATGCGCTGCTCATCCTCGTAGGCCGGGCGGGCATGATCCTCGGTGAAATAGTCAAAGTCGCTTGTGCCGATGATGTCCGCCGGATCGCTCAATCCAAAACGGTCAGTTTGGGAACGACTGGCGCGGAGGAAGCGGCTCTCGCGATCCTTGAAGTAGATGGCATCCGGGATGTTGTCCATCAAGGTGTTCATCAAATACTGCTCGAATTCCAGAGCTTCGTACAGCCTGGCATTGATAATGGCGTTGGCCAGCTGATCGGCCAGCGTCTGCAACACGACAATGTCTTCCGAACTAAACGCACCTTCTTGCGTGCTCTGAATCGTCAACGCGCCGATAACGTCTCCGCGGCTGATCAAGGGCAAAGCCAATTCTGAGCGCGTGTCGGGTAGCAAGGGATGTGGACGACGCACCACGTCTAGGCCAACATCCTGTGCGATACGCGCCTGCCGGTTGGCAACACACCAACCGATCATCGAAGTACCGCCCACTTGCAGGCGGTGCCCTTGTTCCACCATGCGCTTCCCAGCCTCGCCGGAACCTGCTTTCAGGACAGCCCATTGGACATCCGGCTCCGCCGGATCAGGTTCCACCAGGAACAAGCCGGCGTAATAAAGGTTGAAGCGACTGCGTACTAGCGTCACGACCTGCTGGATCAGATCCTCCGGATCAAGCACCGCACTCGCAGCGCGGGAGACTTCGGCGGCGGTCTGCAATTGTAGCGCGCGACCGGCCAATCGTTCAGTCACCAACACCCCTTGCAGCGCACTGCTAAGCTGTGTGCCCAACACATCGTAAATCGCACCCACGTGGGGACCGACCTCCAACAACGCTTGTCCGAGGTGCTCCTCCCTGAAATGCAAGGGTAGGATCACGAGGCTGTACCGCCGGTCCTCAGGAAGCAATTCCGGGGGCAATAGGTCACGGGTGGGATAGCGTCGCTTCGCTCTCTGCTCCAGACCGCGCAGGCGGTCGTAGGCCAACACTAACTGTGACACCGTCGAAGGCGAAGGCGCTGTCTCCGGCGTCAGCAGATCCGTATACATCGACAGGTAGAAGCCGGGGATTCCCAACCGGGGCAATCCGTGAAGCACAGCATTCAGCAAGTCGTCGAGGACTGCCGCAGAGACAAAGACCTGACCAATTTCACGCAGGACACTTTCGCGTTGAGACGCTTGCAGCCGCTGGCGCGCTTGAGCTTGTTGTGCTGCGCCGCCAATGAGTACCCGCGCCTGCTGCAGCAGGTCTTCGATGCGCTGTCGCGATACCTCATCGCCCGCACAGGCAAGTGCATGGGCGCGCAGAGCGGAGATAGCGTTCTGCCACGCTGCCACATCGCCCTCTTCCAGCATCGTCTCGCGCATCAGGGCATCCAAAGCGCGCAAGAAGGCCTCTGAGGCCATGGCTGTATCGTCCTCCTGCATTGCAGCGATGAAAGCATCCACCAATCGCGTGACGCGCGCCGCGGCTGCCACACTGGTATGATCGGATAACGGCGCACTGACAAGCGCCTCCACCATATCGGACAGCAGCGTTTCGCGGTGTGCAGCCATAGCCTTCGGGAAGGAAGACGTCGATTCGACGGAGGTGTCCACCAGAGACGATTCGGCTTGCCGCACCGCGGCATCCAAACAACCACACGACTGGCGCACCATCAATCGCGTGCGCAAGCTGATCCGCGGCTCGACAGTTTCGCCTTGGAGCTGCGCCAACACCAGTTCCGCCGCCCGGCGCCCCTGCTCGTGCAAAGGCTGGCGTGCCGTGGTCAGCGTGGGAATGACGTAGCGGCTGTCCTCGATATCATCGAAGCCGACGACCGCCACATCGTCGGGGATACGGAGGCCGCGCGCCTGCAAGATATCCAATAGCTGAAGCGCGGTCCGATCATCGTTAGCGACCAAAGCCTCAACATCAATCCTCGGGCGTAATTGTCGCTCATCAAACAGCAACTCGATGCCAGTTGCAGGTGTGTTGTAGTGAATGTCAGGGACTACGAGGTCGGGATCAACCGCAATCCCATGTTCGGCCAACACATTGACGTAGGCATTATAGCGCGCATCGTTCTCCGGATGACCTTCCTGCTTGTGGAAGAAGGCAATGCGCCGGTAGCCATGCACATCCATAAGATGAAGCATCAGCTCACGCATACCGTGATCATTGTCCATCAGCACACTCGGGATGCCATCCAACGGTATAGCAATGCTGGCCATGGGTAGAGGCCGGTAACGCTCACAAAACGCCTGCAATTCCTTCTGGCTCACCGGCGTTCCCAACGATCCGGAAGCGATGATCAACCCATCCAAATGTTCTTTGTCGATCAGGTCATAGAGCACATTGGCCATATAATCGGGATGCGGCTCACTGTGCAAAGAAGCGCCGATGAAACAGAGTAAATTCACATCCCGCTCGCGCGTCAGGGACTCCACTCCCTGCCAGATCGCGTTGTGATACCCCGATGTAAGTTGATCGATAAGGAAGCCAAGCGTAGGCCGGCGCTGCATAGATGCAGGCACGGCTGCCGTTTTTCTGCGGGACAATCTATCACCCGTACGTCTATCCTGCTTCGCCATTGTCTCCTCCGTCAGGCTGTCGGTGATCGGGCTGTCCGGTTTGTTCACCACCTTGCGCCTGCGTGCCCCAGTGCACGTAGACCCGCGATCCACCAAGTGTCCTGTTCAATGCCTCGGTCGTCACGCGCACCAACGCCGATAGATCGGGCGCGCGCTGCATCTGATCCGAAATTTCGCGGATCACGCCTTCACGAGCAGCGCGGAGTTGCGTCTGCCGGTAAAGGCGCGCGCTTTCCAGCGCCTGCCCCATTTGCTCGGCCAGCGACTCAAGCAAGGTGACTTCCTCGCGGGTCCAGTTAATGTCCGGTGAAAGACCCGTGGCGTCCTGGCTCTTGCTGAAATTCAACACACCCACAACCTGATCGCGCACCAGGATGGGGACGGCCAATGTCGGCATCCCGTCGGTATAGCCACGCACGCTCTGGCGCGTGCGACGTGCGGCATGCATCTCGGGGCTCCACTCGCCCTGTGCAGGGAACAGCGATACGTCCGGTTTTCCATCATTCGCTGCTGCATCCGTCACTGCACGCGCGCCGACATATCCTGTGGTAGCCCGGGTGCGAGCCAACAAGCCCCAGTCCTGCTGCATTTGCGAACCGTAGGCCCGGCGCTCGGCCTCGAGGGCCTCCTGTGCTTGCGCCAACAGGCGCGCATTGTCGATGGCAATCGCCACCTGATCGACCATGGTTTGCAACACCGTCAGAGTCGCTTCGTCAAAAGCATCCGGCCGGCGGCTCTGCACACTCAATGCACCGATGACCTGATCCCGTGAGCGCAACGGCAGTGCTGCCTCCGAACGAGTATCCGGCAGCTCCGGATTGACCACGCGCACCTCATCGACATCGGCGTGCGAAGCCACGCGCGCTTGCGCGTTCGCCACGCTCCAGCCGATCATGCCCTCGCCGACACGGATGCGGTGCTGCCGTGCCAACATCGCCTGCCCGGCCTCACCCGTCCCGGAGCGCAACACCGCCCACGTCCGGGTTTCGTCCACCATGAACAAACCGGCGTAGTATAGGCCAAAACGATCGCGGACTAATTCGACGACCTGGCGGATCAACACGTCGGGATCCAGGATCGAGGCCGCTGCGCGACTCACCTCAGCCGATGCTTGCAGGTACGCCGAGCGTTGTTCCAGATCAGCAGTACGCGAGGTCACCCGCTGCTCCAACGTGTCGATGGACTCGCGCAACTGCGCAGTCATGCTGTTGAAAACGCGTGCTAGAACGCCCAATTCATCCTCACTCACCACTGGCGCAGTACGGGTTAAATCGCC
>JBJYXQ010000416.1:3705-22223 GCA_046260035.1 Anaerolineae bacterium | reverse complement strand
AATTTCAGCCGAGAACGCCGGATCTGGATGCGCGATAATGCGATCCTCTGCGTCCACTACATACGTCACGCCTGTTTCACCGAAACTCGTCACGGCAACCTCATCGGAAAGCTGGTCCAGAGTGGCAGCAAACATGCCGACGCCGACGAGATTTCCCAGTTGATCGTGAATCGGCATCGAGACGATGAGCGCGGGTTTTCCACTTGTGCGCCCAATCGCCACCTGGTAGGCAAGTGGAGCACCGTCTCGCACTTCCTGGAACCACGTGCGATCGCTATAATCTATCAACGCGTTACCATCACTGCGCGCCACGTTCATCCCGCTCAGGTCGGTCGTGCTCACCAGGTAAATATGCTGGTAAACCGCGTCCATAGCCGTCAAGACCGGCTCTTGCATGGCGGAATCCATCCCCTGAATTTCTGGCTGCGTCACCAACTGCTGCAATGACTTGACGTTGTAATCCAGCCACAGGCGCACGCTCGTTGCCAACAAACTATTGGTCGCACTCAATGTCTCGAGCGACTGGTTTTCAATAATCCCAAAGGAGCGGAAGATCATAAAACCAACGAGCCCAAGCAGGATAGGAACAGCGATCGCTAACGTCAGCACAGTTAAGCGTGGACGTAAGCGTCCACGTTGCGCACGACGTTCGGAAATCATCTGCCGGAACGCGGTGTAGGCATAGCCCAGAGCAAAAAATGTGGTGGTAATAATCGACGTTGCGCCCGAACCGATGATCCCACGGAGTCCAAATTGCACGATGACCGCGATACACTCCGTGACTAACAGCATCCAGGCCAACTGGCGCGTCGCGCGTGGCGTATCGCGGCTGATAAGCGTCCACAAGATTGGTATAAATGGCAACAATGAAAAGATATAGACATAAAGCGGTCGTATAACACGCGCCACACTTCCGGCTTCATAAACACCACTGGCAACATAACCACTGGTGTAACTCGCAGCATCCAGGCCAATGTACCACAATCCAGTGTTCCGGAAAGCATCAATGGCGGTCAACACCATCGGCAAAAAGACGAGCACGTGCAACAACCAACCTAACCACTGCCGGCGCCCTTGCACCCACTGCGGTTTGAGGAGAACAATAGCCGTCAAAAGCAATCCTACTTTAGCGGGTTCTGACGTCATCGCCAGGAGCAAAGTCGGTAAAACAGCCTCCGTAGCTTGCGAAGCACCAAATAACATCCCCATAGCCAGATTGTTGACGGCAAAGATAGAGAGCAGAAGGCTGACGTGGTGATTGGCTGTATGCCGGGTATTGAGAAGCAGGATGTATAAAGCCAGAACCAGCTCCAGCAAACTTACCAGCCATGCTGCAATTTGCAGGGTATCGTTCGTCAATAGGTCAGTCATGCATCGACCTCCTCTGCAGCCGTGCCGACTAAATCTTCGCCGCTCAGCCGCACCTCGACGCGCGCAAAGTTCAGCGTACTGACCATTTCCCGGACGGCGTTCTGGAGCACCTGATCGATGTCCAGCGAGGTACGCATCTGCGCGCTCAATTCGCTGATGATCTGGTCGCGTGCAGCGCTGCGGCGGGTATCTTCGAACAACCGCGCCCTATCCAGCGCCGACGCCATCTGTTCTGCAATCGCGTTCAATAGGGTCTGCTCCTCTGCCGAAAGCGGGCGCTCGGGATCAGTTTGCACGGCCAGTTGCCCTACGATCTCTTGTTGTACTGCCACCGGTGTCATGTACACCTCGCGTTCCGCCTCCGGAGGCTGCACCAGTGGTTCAACCTCACCTTGATCGTACACGTAACCCTGGAGACCACGCCGCTGCTCCCGCAAGGCTTCCCAACCTTCGCGCGACATTGACTGTTGCAGCATATTCAAGGTTTCCAGACGCCCCTCCATCTCCTCGCGCAGACGCGTGTTCTCAATCGCAACCGCAATCTGCCCGCACAACTGCTGTAGCAGCAACTGATCGTCCAGGGTCAGAGTACCTGCGTGGGTACTCTGCACGTCCAGGATGCCGAATACCTGATCGCGCAGGCGGATAGGCACAGCCAGTTCGCCCTGCGTATCCGGCAAATTAGGGTTAGGACGCCAATCCCGATCCTGCGTCACATCCGACGCCAGAACCGGCTCACCTGTCTCTGCCGCCGCGCCAACGACGCCCATGCCCATCTCAATCTGATGTCCCTCCGCCAGCATCTTCTCCCCCACCTCGCCGTAGCCAACGATCAAGCGAACGGCGTTGATTTCCGGGTCATAGCGGAAGATTTGCGCGTGGTAGAAGTCAAAACGTTCCTTGATCAACGTGACTACCAGGCGATACAATTCATCCAACGCAGGGACGGCGGCGATTTCTTGCGAAATCTGTGTACTGGTCTGCACCTGGAGGGCTCGACGATCGTACAGCGACTCGCGGGCGGCAATTTCCCGTTGCAATTCCTCCGTACGCACCTGCACTTGTTGTTCCACGGCAGCGTAGGACTGCTCAAGCGAGGCTTGGGTACGGCGGTTCTCTTCGATCAACTGCACCACGCGTAGAGCGCTGCTGAGTTGCTCGCGCAGCGCGACGTACAAATCGCCGTCGCGTGGGCCAAGCTCAAACAGAACATAACCTAATTGCTCATCACGCACATACAACGCCATAAGCACCAGGCTAAAGCGTCGATCCTGCGGCCAAAGCGCTTCCGGCAACAGCGTCTGCGAAGCGAACAACGGCGACTCCTGCCCCACACGCCCCTTCGTATCGTAAGCTGCGAGGATGCGTGCAAGCACCGGCTGCTCAGGATCTTCATAGAGCGCGAGAGTGCAGCCAGGGATCCCCAGCGTGGGGAGCTGTTGCAGCAGCACACTCACAAAATGATCGAGATCAGAAGCCGTCATCAATGCCTGCTCAACAGTGCGCAGTTGTGCCGCCTGATTCTCACGTTGCCACGCCCGACGCGCCAACGTGCGTTGTACTTCATAGCTGATCATCACACGCGCCTGGTTACAGAGGCTATTCAAATGAGCTTGTGTCGCAGCAGAGAGCGCATGGGCGAGCGCGCGGCGACGTAGCAAGGAAAAGGCCGTGTGCCACACGTTGGCATCGACACCCGCATCGGCGGTACGACGCACGAGCGCAAGCAATCCGCGCAGACAATCTCCATTCGACGCAGGATTGAGCGCGGTCATAAAAAGGTCCCACAACTCAGCCAATGCCGTATGATCCAACGCCGCTGATTGCGCGCCGACATCCCGCATAGCCTGCTTCAATTCTTCCAGAGCGGCGTCACGCTCAGCGGAGATCGCCTCAAGCGACGCTTCCTCGGACGGGGCCGGCGACGCAGCCTCTAGTCCCGCTTGCTGCACAGCCGGAATCACACAACCGCACGACTCGCGGACGATCAAATCAGTAGGCACATGCGTCAGCTCGGGCACAGGGGTTTGATTCAACAGCGCAATCAGGAGTTCCGCCGCCTGATAACCTTGCGCGTAACCGGGCCACGGCACGGTGGTCAGCGGCGGAGAGGTATGGCGTCCCTCTTCGAAATCGTCGAAGCCTACCACCGCCACCTCATCCGGAACGCTGACGCCGCGCGCCTGCAATGCATCCAACACACCAAACGCCATATTGTCATTGGCCGCGACCACGGCCTCAAAATCGTCGTGCGGGCGCAGATGGCGTTCATCGCACAGCAAGTCAATCGCTTCTATTCCGGCAGTGCGTTGATTGGTTCCCGGTGTGACCAGGGAGAGATCCAACTCGATATCATGGGCTTTCAACACATCCCGGTAGGCGCGATAACGCTCTTCAGCTTCATCGTGCCCTTCCGGACCACGCACAAAGGCGATCCGGCGATAACCGTGTACGGTCACCAGGTGCTCGACCGCGCTGTACATTCCGGTGTAGTTATCGGCCAACACAGCCGGAATATCGTCTATCTGCGTCCCGAGGCTCACGACCGGGAGAAGAGCAGCATAGTGGCGATAGAAATCTTCTGCAGTCTCAAGATCAACGTGGTGCAGCAACCCCGACCAGATCACCAAACCATCCAATTGTTCAAAATCAGTCAGGTTGTAGAGCACATTGGCAGGCGCCGAGAGGCCAGTGAAATCGCGCAGCGTGCCACCCTCATAACAGATCAAATTGACGTCATGCTCGCGCGCCGCATCTTCCATACCCAACCATACCGCCTGGCCGATCGTATCCATAAGGCCGTAGGTGAACAAGCCAATCGTGGGACGTCCCGTGAGGGCGAGTTCCCCAAGATCAGGTCCCCGCAGACGGGGATGTAGTGTATTGTTCTCATCCATCGACGTTTCTCCCCTCGTCATCGGCCTCATTCTCCAGATAGACGAAGACCGGGCGCTTAAGCACCGTCCCGACTTCCTGAGCCGCAATGCGCATCACCGAATCAACATCGACCGCCACGCGGATGCGTTCCGAGACTTCGCGCAGGAGTTGCTCACGCGCAGCCGCGCGCCGCGATTCTTGATAGAAACGAGAAACCTCCAACGTCATGCCTAGCTGCTCGACTAAATGCTCCAATTGGGCAATTTCTTCTGGTTTCCACTCCCCCGCATCGCCCCGTTTGCTCACATCGACGACGCCGAGGATCTCATCGCGCAAGCGAATCGGCAGCGCCAGGGAAGGTTCGGCGCCATCCGGCGCTTGCTCGACGGCGTTTTCTTCCACCACAACACGTCCTTCTGACCAGGCAGCGCGGGCAACAGATCGCCAAGTCTCTGGGGACGCCGCCGCTAGCGGCATAATGCGCCGGATTTCGGCCTGATAGCCTTCTGTTCCTGCCGTCCGCTCCGACAAAAGCGTCTCCCACGCCTTGTGCGTCACTTCACCATACGCGCGCTGGAGGCTCTCCATCGCTTCCTGGCGCTCGGCGTACATCTGCACGCTGTCGATAGCCACGGCGACCTGATCGGCAATCGTCTGCAACACAACGGCACTCTCAGCATCGAGCATTTCGGGTTGATCACTATGGGCCTCAATCGCGCCAAGGATCCGACCACGCGAGCGCAACGGCATCGCAATCGCCGCACGCGTGCGTGGCAACTGTGACCGGTCGAACAAGAGGGCATTGTCGACGTCAGTGTCTTGAGCAATGGTCGTTTTTCCTTCGCTTACGCAACGCCCCAGAACCCATTCGCCGACGGCTACTCGGTAATCCTGTGACAGCATCTGCTGGGTTGAGTCGCCGGAACCAGCATAGAGCACCAACCATTTGCTTGTGTCATCTAATAAATACAGGCCGGCGAAATACAGGGCAAACCGTTCATACAAGAGGTCCACCACGCTTTGCGCCAGCGCCGTCACATCGCCGGTGGCAGAGACAACTTCACCAATCGCAGTCGTGGTCTCCAGTTGGCGGGTCCGGCGCTTCTCTTCACGCTCTCGTTCATCAACACGCCGGGATAGAGTTTCATCCATCTCCTCCACACTCGTCGCCATCGTGTTGAATGTCTCGGCCAATTCACCGGTCTCATCAGGCCAATGGCTCTGAGCGCGTTGTGTCTTATCCCCATCCAACCAACGGCGCATCGCGGTATGAAGATGCTTCAGTGGCATACTCAAAGACCGTGCCATCAACCACGCGACGACTGCCGCCGAGAGTAGGAGCAGCGCCAACACCCCGCCCATCGTCCACAAACTACTCCGGATCTGAGCGTAGGCTTCAGCTTGTGTCTGATAGATAAATAAGTACCAGTTCAGGTTATCAACGGCTTCAACTAATGAAGCATCCGTGATCAACGCATCACGGATTGAGGCCCGTCCAATCACCAACGGCTCACCGTCTACGTCACTGTCCTCGAACCACAATGCACCTTGACCGCCGGCGTACAGACGCCAGGTTGACGGCGCACTTTGTCCCACCTGGCCTGAGTTCGAGTCAGCCAGAATCAAGCGCTGATCGTTGGTCAGTGTTACCCCTGTCCGTTCCCCGGGCAAGGTCTCAAAAGCACCAGCGAGAAAGTTTATGTTTACGGTAGAACGTAGGACGCCTATAACCATGCCATCGCGAGGCGAGAGGATGGGTACCGCCATGTTAAGAGCGACGTATCCAGCGCTCTCATCATACGCAGGCTGGTCAATGTAGAACGCACCACGTCCATCATTATAGGCAGCCTGCCACCACGCCTCGTCGGCCTGATAGTAATCGGAAAGACGCCCGGTTGCCGCGACCAGACCTCCATAGCGGTCGGTGATGAAGATCTCACCATGAATGGGGAAAGTCTTCACATAGGCGAGTAATTGCGCCGCTGCCGGATTGAGTGATGGATCGATGCTGGCTTGTATCAATGTGCTGTCATCAGCGGCGTCAAGCCACTGGCGGTCGATCTCGAGCAGCGCAGCCTGAATCGCCTCTGCATTGCCGGTGTAGTCCGCGTTGGCCGTCCCTACTGCATCGATCAACGTATCGTCAACAGCCATGCTGCGTAAAAGCGTAAGTTGCTCGATGAGAGCATCAGCAATGGTTGCCATCCGACCATCCGCCAGAGCGGCAAATTTTCTACCAACCTGCTCACGGATAGAGGTACGCAACACGCTGGCATGAACGAAGGTGGCAATCCCCAGCGTCAACGCCACAATGATGATGATCGTCACCATGGTCTTATAGAGAACGGGCCATTTTCCGAACTTGAGCAACGTAGTTGAGCCAGTCATTGTTTTACGTCCTTATACTCTCCCGCCATTTTTAGAAGCAGGCGTACCACCATTGCCAGGCGTACCGGTGGATTCAAAACGCGGCGCAAGGCGCACAGATACGCGTGATAGGTCCAAAGCATCGCGCAACTCGCGCGCAGCGTTCCGCAACACCGCCTCGACATCCAGACGCTCGCGCATACCACTGATAGCCTGTGCTGCAATCTGTTCACGGGTGGCCGTGCGGCGTGATTCCTCCAACAGGCGCGCGCTTTCCAACGCCGCACCCAGACGCGCCGCGACTTGTTCCACCAGCACAATAGTTTCCGGAGAAACCTCCGGGTCATCGAAACGCAAGTTGAGCACACCGAGTACCTCATTGCGCACCCGGATGGGAACGCTCAACGCGCCCTGCATCTGAGCAGCTTCTTGATCAACCTCAGCAGCACTTTCCGACACAATGCTAGTGGCGACGGTCTTTTGCTGCTGCAGGGCAGCCTGAGCTTCAGGCGAGAGTTCGGTCACCGGTTCAACATCGACCAGGCGATAGCGATAGCCAAAGGTATTGCGATAATTCTCCAGGAAGTTACGCCACGACTCCTGGGTCAGTTGGCCGGTTGCCAGCTCGAGTTCGTGCATATTCTGCTCCATACGGCGCAGCAATCGTGCATTCTCGATCGCATTGGCGAGTTGGTCGGCCATAGTCTGAAGCGTCGTGATATCCTCCTCTGTGAAAGCGCCCGGGTGCGTGTCCTGAATGGTCATCGCGCCAATCGCGCGTCCCCGGCTGAACAAGGGCAGCGCCAATTCCGAGCGCGTCTCCGGCAGCAACAGGTTCCGGCGATGCAGTGCTTCGCGTTGTGTGTCAAACGTGACGCGCGCTTCGCCTTGGGCCACGCACATACCAATCATCGAGGCGCCACCGACTTCAAGCCGGTGATTACGCGCTAAGAGCAAACGTCCGGCCTCACCGGTGCCGGCCCGCAAGATAGCCCACCGTTGGCTTTCATCGACGAGAAAGATACCGGCATAGTAGAGGTCAAAGCGCTCACGGATCAAATCCACCGCCTGTGGCAACAGTTCATCCAACGTGAGGATCGATGTCGTCACCCGCGAAATCTCTGCTGCCGCGAGGAGGCGTGAAGCACGTCGCTGGACATCCGAGAGCAGCCGCTGCGTCTCCAGCGCCAGGGCCATTTCCGTAGCGATGGTGCGCACCAATGTGAGATGATCCTCAGTCCAAGTGGCATCTTTCGTAGCCTTGAAGCCCAAGACACCAACGATCTCTTCGCCATATAACATGACCGGCGCGGCCAAGGTCTGCCCGCCATCAGGGTCTTTTGTCACCACCACATCGCCCTGCTGTACAGCTTCGGTCATTGATGGGAGCCAGGCACTATCGGTAAGGCCGCGGGATTCATCGGAGTAGAAGTAACCTGACACCGGCTCGGCGCGCTCCTCCCACGCACCGTGGATGTAACGCCGCTGCGCCACCAGCACATCCCGCAGTGCCTCTTCTGCACGGCGTTCCGCAGCCTCTGCCTCGCGCTGTGCGCGCTCTTGCTCACGGGCCAGCAAGGCCCGGAAGATCACATCACTCAGACGCTGCGTCAGGCGCGCATACAATCCCCACTGCTGGCCTGCCCCCACAACCACGAAGCCAAGCTGGTGCTCCTGAAGGACGAGTGGCCTCACGACTACGGTCCGCCGGTGCTCCTCAAACAGGATTTTTCTTGGAACCAGCAGACGCGGCGGGAACAACGGCCCATCGGGGTACAGTTCAACCTCAGGCGTATAGTCGGTGCGGTAAGTGTCATATTCGAAAAGCAGGCGGGCATATTCAGCCAAAGGATTTTCGTCTTCATACAACGATACAAAACAACACTCAATGCCAATCTGAGGGAATAAGCCGGTCAAGGCCGGTGCCAATTCCTGCAGGTGCAAGGTGGTGCTCAAGGTGTTGTCGATCTGTGCCAGGAGCGTTTCCTGCTGTTCGAAAAGTTGCCGCCGGTACGCTTCCTGGCGTCGTTCCGCGTCACCCACCAGCAAACGCGCTTGCTGAAGCAGATCCTCAGCACGCTGACGTGCGTCGGGATCACCCAGGTAGGCAAGGACATGACGCCGCATCTCTGTGAGAAGCTGGTGCCAGTCTCCAAAGCTCCCACCTTCGTAACGTGCTTGGCGCAAAGCCTGATCTATCAGGGTCAGAAAATTTCCAGACGACGATGGTTCTTGCACACCGGCAATGAAAGCATCCCACATCGGCTCAGGGACATCTGCGAAGGGGGGAATGGACCCATCTCCCGCGACTTCGGTCTTCGCCTCGATGGGGATCTGCAACACCGCTCCCGGCAGACAGCCGCAGGACCGACGCACCACCAACTCGGCCGGCACCATCACGCTCTCATCCACGGATTCACCATGTAAAAGCTGTAATATCATCTGCACGGCACGCTGTCCCATAGCCTGGGTCGGTTGCCGCACAGTTGTCAGCGGAACATCCAAATTCTGCGCAGTCGTATCATCGTCAAACCCCACAACGACAACGTCTTCGGGAATGCGCATACCGTATTCCCGCAGCACTTCCATCGCTCCTACCGCCATACCATCGTTTGCGGCGATGACGGCCCAGGGCGAGGTATCCGTCTCTTCACCGGATGCAGCCAGCATCCGCGGCCATAAGGCTTCCATTGCCTCCCGGCCAGAAACGAAGTTGCTAACCTCAACGAGATCGGGATTAAACGGGATGTCATATTCTTCGAGCAGCGTAGTATAGGCGCGGTAACGTTCATCCGCATCGAAGTTCCCCACAGGACCACGAATGAAGGCCAACCGGCGACATCCATGC
Organism: Anaerolineae bacterium; assembly: GCA_046260035.1. Taxonomy (GTDB): domain Bacteria; phylum Chloroflexota; class Anaerolineae; order B4-G1; family SLSP01; genus DSWT01. The sequence continues at coordinate 12,760 of JBJYXQ010000416.1, read as the reverse complement.
ACCTCAATCAAGTGCTTGATGTTAGCATACATACCACTGTAGCCGTCTACCACGACCGAAGGGATGCCTTCATGCACCATGATGACCCCGACAAGCGGGAGAGCAGCTCGAAGATCATCAAGATACGCACTGAATGTTTCGGGTTTTACCGTATACGCAATGTTCCCGGAAACGATAATGCCATCCAGAATATCGGCATCGGGTAAAGCGTAGATCGCATTGGTATCTTCAACGCCTTCCTCTCTCAATGTGCTAATTACATAACAGAACAGATTCACATCGAGCGCCTCGGCCGCATCCGTCACACCCTGCAACAGCGATTGTCCCCACCACGAGCCGGTCTCGCCGACCAGCAACCCGATGGTAGGGCGCGTCGTCGCATTGTGACGCGCATCACGGATAATTTCAGGAGACTTCCCACCTGCTTTCGTCTGAAGAACCATAGTTGCTCCTAGTTCAATCCGGCATCGCTCTGTGTGGTGTTCTCGGCGCCGATATCCAACAACTGCTCGCGCGTCCCCAGACGCGCCACCGCGGTCGAAGCGCCAAGCGCCTGGCTCAACGCTTCCAACGTCACACGTAAGATCGCCTCGGTATCCGCTGCCTGACGTACGCGATCGGAAATCGAGCGCGTCGTCAACAGGTCGCTCAACGCTGCCTGCGCCCGCTGGCGCGCAGATTCTGCATCCCGCTGCGCCTCATCCTGCTGCCTTACCAGCAACGATCCCATCAGCGCGCTGCTGATCTGCCGGGCTAACGTCTCATACACTTCGCCCTGCGCTGACCCAACTTCAAACAGCGCAAAACCCAGGGCCACCTCTTGAAAATACAACGCCGTGATCACGAACACGGATGGGTGATCAGGCGACAGCAGCCCATCCGGCAGCAATTTGCGCGCGTTGTAGCGCTGCCCCTCGACGCTATGGGGATTGCGCCCTTGTTCGTTATAAGCCATCACAAGCCGAACCTCTTCGCGCGAAGTTCCCGTCCCTTCATACAAGACGACGTAGCAACTCGGTATGTCTAGACGCGGCAATTCGCGCGCGATTAGGTCTAGCAGCCGATCCAGATCAAAGGTGTTGATAAGCTGTTCACCGATGATACGTACTTGGTCGATCTGGTCACCGCGACGGTAGATCCGAGCAGCACGGGCCTGTTGTCCGACATCCGCAACAAAGGCCATGGCCTCCTGCCATTGGCTTTCAGCGCGGCGCATATGTTGGACGTCGGTCACTGTAGGGCGCATACAGTTGCGCACTGCTATGAGCAGCGCCCGACCGAGCGCGACGAGATCGTAGCCGTTGAGATGGAATTGACGCAAGATGGCGTGTAGGACAGGCAACAGATGTCCAGGCGATGTGTCTGGTACCCGAAGCGGGCGTTCGATGTCTGCGAGAAAAGCATCGAGTAGCTGCTCAGCCCAATCAGCGGGAAGGAATTCCGCCGCCGAACCAACGACCTGCGTCAGTTGCGCAATCGCTGCTGCGCGCTGCTCCTCAGGCGCGACTGACCGTGGAGGCCCAGACGGCGGCGGTCCGGACATACCACCGCCTGCCAACGGCGACAGAAAACAGCCGCACGATTGGCGTACCACCAATTCCGCAGGAACCGCGGTGTCGGTGACCGGTTCGCCGCGCATGGCTGCCAGTGCCATTTCAGCAGCCACACGCCCCATGGCTTCATTGGGCATATGTACCGTCGTCAATGACGGCATCGCATGGCGACTTTCACCAGAGTCATCGAAACCTACAACGGCAACATCCAAAGGCACGCGGATATCTCGGCGTTGAAGCTCCGCCATCGCCGTCAAAGCCATATTGTCATTCGAGGCCACAACAGCCTCAAAATCAACCACGGGACGCAAGCCCCGTTCGTCCATTAACACCTGCATAGCTTGGGTACCGGCTGGCGGAGAAAAGTCGCCGGGCAGGACAAGGGTGGGATCCAAGGGAATGCCATACTCCTCCAGTGTCATGACATAGGCCTGATAGCGCTCATTGGCAGAAGGATTGTCCGGCAAACCCCCGATGTAGGCCAAACGACGGTATCCATGCACCTCAATCAAGTGCCGAATCGCTGTCGCCATGCCCTCACGGTTGTCCACGGAAACACCGGGATAGCCTCCATAATGCCGATGCACGTTCACGACTGGCAATGGGCGGTAATTTCGATTGTAGAATCCCTCGAAGACCTCGCGGGTAGGCCACCATTGTACTAACACCAGACTATCCAGGCGCTCCGAGCTAACCAAACGGTGAAGTGCGGAAGGAGCATCGTCCAGGGGGGAATTGCGATCGCCGATGTTGCTGGCATTGAAGATGAACAGATCAACATCCTGAGCGCGTGCCACCTCCGCCGCATCGCGCCACCATGCGGCAGCGCCGACAACCTGATGGGTCACGATCCCCAGAGCTGGTCGCGGTTTGCGTCGGACAGAAATTGTGCGTTCGTCATCCTTCATGATGGTATCTCCACATCGGAAAGCGATTCAGGGAAGTCGAGATGCACAGCGACTTCGGCAACGCCCGACAGGCGTCCCAGTTCGCGCACTGCCGTCTGCAACATCGTGTCGACATCCAGCGCGCGGGTAAACAGGTCTGCAATTTCACCGACCTGAGCCTCGCGCATAGCCCGCAGGCGGCTTTCCTCAAGCAAGCGCGCCACTTCCAGAGCCTGGGCGATATCCTGCACAGCGCGCGTCACAAATGCCACATCGTGGTTGGACCATGGTTGCGCCGCGTCGCGGCATAGACGTAACAGGCCAAAGTTCTGGCCGCCCGTCAATTGCAATTGCACAAACAGAGTATTATCGGCATCCACGTATGGCGCAGACGTGGTCCGCGTCTCAGGTCCTGGCGGTATAGTATCGCGCGTGAGTGGAGCGGTATCCACAGGCGTGAAACGATACCCGACAACCGGCGACTTGCGCAACGTCCAGCCTTGCCGTACCTCTTCATCGTAGGAGCGCTGCAATTCACGCAACGTCCGCTGACTCTCGGCAAACAACTGCGCGTTGCGAATCGCCACTGCGATCTGATCGGCCAGGATGCGCAACGTGGCGATGTCCTCAGTGCCAAACGCAGCGGCCTCTTCACTCTGTACATCCAGCACACCAAGGATCTGCTGGCCGAAGATCAACGGCAACGCCATCTCGGATCGCGTGTCAGGCAGATCGGGGTTCTTCACCCAGACCACATCTTCGTCGACGTCCAACGCGATTCGCGCGCGACCTGAGCCAGAGACGTAACCCACAATCCCTTCTTCGCCCACCCGCAGACGGTGTTCGCGCGCCAGCATGCGCAGTCCGCCCTCCGAGGAGACCGCGTGCAGCACTGCCCATTCGCGGGCTTCGTCGATCAGGAAAATGCCGGTGTGATAAAAGCCAAACCGCTCTGAAATCAGATGCGCCACACGATCCAGAAGCGTATCCGCATCCAGGATTGAAGCGACGATCCGGCTAAGGCCACCGGTGATCGCCAGATAATCGGCGCGCCGCTCGACTTCCTGTGTACGCTCAGCCACCCGCGTCTCCAAATTAGCAATCAACGCATTCAACCGTGCCGTCACCGCATTGAACGATTCCGCCAATACCCCAATCTCATCTTCGCTTTCGACGGCGGCCACTCGGGTCAAGTCACCGGCAACGATAGCTCTCGCCGTCTCTGTCAGGGATGTGATCGGCAGGAATGCCTGCCGGACGGTGAAGAATCCCAGGACCAGCAGGATGATCCCACCAACCCCAATAATCATCCACGAAAGCGTCAAAAATCGCTGCATGTCCTGCATAACGACCGTCTCTTGCTGTTGCACAACGGCGACCCACCCCTGCCCTCCTAACGTTGTGGGATAGGCCCACCAACTGATGCCTTCGTCGTCGGTAAAAACCAGCAACTGATTGCCCTGTCCACTGCGTATAGCTCGTACCGGTGCCCGAAGACGATAGTCGCGTACCGGATCATCCTCAGCAATCAGGGTGAAATCCATCTCCGAACTGACAACGACGCGATCGTCACGGTCTACCACATAGCCTACCCCGGTTTCGCCTAATTCGTCCACCGCAAGGCGCAACACTTCCTGCAGATTCTGAACCGACAGCTCACCTCGCAGATTGACGCCACCGACCAGAAGGTGGGCAATCGCCCCCAAGCGGCTCGTGGCGCTCCGTCGAAACAAAGTACGCGCCTGCAGACCAACCAGTGTGACGCTAACGATCATAACGGGCAACGCAATAACCAGAAACAACGCCGTCAACCGATTGCGCAGCAATCCACGCTGGAGACGACGCTCCTCAAACATCTGCGCAAGCGCAATGTAGACGTATACGCTCGCATAAATTAAGGTAATGAGGATAACTCTTAACACAGGATTTATGAGCTGGATGAAAATCACCTGCGTCACCATCGCTGCCAGCGTTGTACCTACAATCAACCACGCCCAGCGGCGCGTCAAGGGCGTGGCCTGCTTATCCCGCAGCACACTGAACACAACAACGAGTGGTGCCAAGCCAAAGATAAAGGCGTATACGATCATGACCGGCATGTTCAGCATTGGGGACACGTAGTCCTCAAGCGGCAAATAACCGCCCCCATAGGTCGCCGCGTCGATACCCGTGTACCACAATTGCGTCCCGAATATCGCGTCCAGAGCCGTGACCAGCAATGGCAACACAATAAATACATAACAGATCCACCCAAGCCAACGTCTTCGGCCCTTCAACCACGCCGGTTTCAGGAGTGCGGTGGCTACTACCATAGCCGCTGGGAGGATAGTGTACACTGTAGCCGCAAACAAGTACGTCGGTATACGGGCCTGCTCAATGCTGCCGGCCGCCACGAGCAATCCCATAGCGATGTTGTTGGCCGCTAGCAGCGCCAGCAGAAGGCTGACGTGGCGGTTGGTATTGTGACGCGCGTTAAGGGCCAGCGTATACCCCGCCAGGATCACCTCGACCAGCGCAACCAGCCAGGTGATAAGTTGTAAGATTTCGACTCCCGAAAACAAATTCATCGGCAACGCCCCTCTCCACTCAAGAGACAGTACCCCATTAATTAGAATCATCCGTGGGTCTAGCCGCGCCTTCATTCTGCCCGGCAGATGAGGGTACCAGCCGCACGCCATGCTGCTCAACACCTTCCGGCGTCAGATACAATTGCGCTTCACTCGCGCCGAGGAAACGCCCCAACTCGCGCACACTCTGTTCCATAATCACTTCAGGACTGGGCGTCTGCCAGATCAAGTCGCCAAGTTGGCTGAGCTGTTCATCATAGAGCGCCTGTCGCCGCGCTTCGACGAGCAAACGCGTGTTATCCAGTGCCACAGCCAGACGTTCCGCCGCCATCATAATCGTGCTGCGGGCATCGGCATTCCAATTGCCCTTCTCAGTTGCGCGCGTGAAAGCGAGATACCCCAAAGCAACGTCCCGCGCTACCAGGGGGACAACCAACAGGTAGACACCGTCCGCATCGAGCCGCGTTGAGCGCGGTTCTTTTTCAGCCAGGGCCTCCTGCGCCAGCGCCGTCACTTGTGAGGCATCGACCTGTACGCCCACAGCTGATTGCACGGACGCCAATCCTAGGAGCGTGCGCCAGGAAGCCAACGTGTGTTGCGCATACAACGCCCGGGTTTCTTGCACCTGCGTCTGCCTTTCCTCCAGTGAACGTAACATATCGAGGGCCGTCGTTACCTGACTGGCGATAATGCGGAAAATCTGCAACTCCTCCTCATCGAAGGCAGAGCGCGTGCTGTGCAAATCCAATACCCCCAGCACCTCACCCCGCACACTCAATGGCAAGCTGATCTCCACGCGACTGTCTGGGAACTGGGGCAATTCTTCGGGTGATGGCAGCGCCATCTGCTCCTTCCCAAACTGCACGGCACGTCCCGGTGCACTCCGCGCTCCAACAGGAATTTCGACAGCCGTTGCTGCCCCGGAACGGGCCAATTCCTCGCCTAATTGGCCTGAAGTAGCCACCAACAGCAACGCATCGCCGGAGCGATTGACAAGGAACAGGTTAGCCTGATAAATGTCGAAGGTCTGTGCAATCTCACGCACTACCCGCCAGATGAGCTCGTCACGCTGGCGTAGTGAAGCGAGCACATGGCCCAGGTTAGCCACCCATCCCAACTGTTCTGCATGACGCTGTTTGGCTTCCGCTTCGCGCACCGCTCGCTCACGATCCTCGGCCAACTCCCGCGCCATCTCCTGGCTTTGAACCAATGCCTCCGCGAGGCGCGGGAACAGATACAGTTGTGAGGCCGTGAAGAATGCGCTAACCAACAGCAAGGTGAACGTGTAGCTAAGCCAGGCGGTCGGTTTATCCGACAATATTTGAACGTCAGCGGGAATAGCCCAAACTCCGGCCGAGAACATCCAACCGGCGATTCCCATTGTGATGACGGCCACAGCTATGCTGGCCAGTGCGGCGCGCCGTCCCAGGAAAATTGTCGCGATGAAGGAGAAACCCAACAGGAAAATACGCGCGTTGCTACTCAGCCCAGCACGCACCAACGAGAGGATCACCAGCCCATAGACAATCGTCAGCAACGTACCGGTTTGCAGCGTGTAAGACGCCTTTTTCCAGAAGCGCACAAATCCCACAATGATGAAACTCAAGGCATAGAAAGGAATGAGCCAGGCGCGCCCGTCTTTCCACACATAATAAGCCGCGATCAACAGCGCAGGGATGGCGACGATGAACACGATCCGCAAGATTTGATTGAGCAACTTATGTTGCCACTCGCGGACTTCCGTAGGATATGCGCCTCTTTGTTTTTCACTCATAGCTTCACCCACCCATTTGGGAGATTGATGTCGCGTCAGTGACTGACTCTACGTCAGCCTTCACTGTCCTGCGCGGCATTCACCTCCGGCAAAGTCAGCGCCGCGATCACGCCATCGGCATACACAACTTCCTGCAGCGATTGTGCAGCCTGCGCCAACATCGCTTCCAGATCGGGCGTCTGCAGCACACGCTCGCTGAATTCACGCAACCACTGTTCCCGTGCCAGGCGCGTTTGCACCTCACGCAACGACGCGATCCTTTCCAGCGTCACACTGCCGAACTCCTCGACGGCACGGTAGACTTGCGTTTCCAAGGGTGTGCTACGGTGGGCACCATCGAAACCGACCATGACCAGGCCATAGAATTCCGTACCCGCACGCAAGGGGATCAAGACCACACTGCGGCTCCTCCCACCGAACGCCGTATCCTCGACCAGACGCCGACAGAGATCAGCACAATCGGTTTCCGGCGAGTCTGGCGGTATATCGACATCGGGGATGGACAACGGCTTCTCCAATGTCCTGCCTAGCGCCAAAGCCGCACCGAAGTTCTCCGCTGCGTCGCCCTCTGTTATGCGTTGGACATTCAATGACTCTCCACGCAGATCGGTCACGAGGTACACGGTCGGTCCCGCAACGTCCGGTGCACTTGCAACTTCCTGCACGATGTAAGCGCGTCCGGGACGGAATCCCTGAACAAGCTCCAAAATGGCGGTATGAACCTCCGCCTCCGTCTGCGCCAATCCCAAACGCTGCGTCAGCCGGAAGAAAGGGTTTGCCATCTCGAGGACAGAGTTCTCGGCACTCAAACGCCGCGCGTTATCGAGCGCGACGGCCATTTGCCAGGCCAATCCTTCCAATACACGCAGATTATCCTGATCGAAGGTCATTTCCTCGGCGCTATGAATGTCCAGGATGCCCAAAATCTCATCCTCGATGACCAGAGGCAACAGCGCCGCCGACTGTGCTGCCGGCAATCCGGGCTGTGCGAGGTGCGCTGCATCGAAGTCGGCATCCACCGTTTCAGCGTTCGACTTGGCGATGTAAGGCTGGCGCGTCTCAAACACACGTCCGAGTGTGCTCTCACCGGCTCGCTTGAGGCGATAGCCTTCGGTCACCAGCTTACGCCCGGCGGGTGAGGAAGCCGCACGCAGCACGAGCCACGCACCGGTATCATCTGGTATGAAAAGTGCCACGTACGAGAAATCAAAATGCCGTCCGATGAGTTGCACGGCTTTCTCCAAGAGGGAGTCAACGTCAAACTGTTGCATTAACTCCTGCGTCACCTCTACACCGGCATCGATGTACATCGCCTGACGTTGCAAACTCAAGTTCGAGTCCTGCAACACGCGCATCCGCTCCGCCAGATCGTGCTGGCGCGCTTCCAAATCGGCGGAAAGCTGCGCACTGCGCTGCAGACTGTCGAAGACTCGTGGCAGCAAGCTATTGAAGGAAGCAAACAGCGCTGTCGCGCATACAATAAAGACGATCAGACCACTCACCAGTCCCGTCGTCGTATATTCCGCTCCCTGTTGCATGGGGACGACGACGCCCAAACTGACCAAAACGACGAAGAGTGTCAGGATCAAGGATGACACGATCAACACCGCCACGCTGTGCCGCCCGCCCAAAAAGAGGGTCGCAAACAGCGTGGCAGTCATCAGGTAAATCCGGCCATCCTCTGCCCAACCGAAGGACAACAAATCGCTGACACCCAAGATGAGCAAGGCAATCAGTAACGCCCATACCCGCCAGACGTAGGGGACACGCGACACAAAAGCACTGACAACCACACCTACATAACTAACCAAGGCCAGAGCCAGAAGCCACATCTGCCCCGTGGTGTAAACGTAGTATCCACCGACCAACAGCAGTGGCAAAGCAGCAACCGCCACCACGCGCAGAATACGTTCAAACAGAGCCTGCCGCCACGGCAACATCCGCGATAGGACGTCAGCAGTTTCTTGAGTTGGGGCTGATTTCTTATTCATCGTTTTCTCCCGTGGGGGGAACGTCATCTTCACTGGCTACCTGGGTTGTAACATAGCACGGCATGGAAAAGGTGAACGTACTTCCCGTGCCCACCTCGCTCGTGACCCACATCTGACCACCATGCATTTCGACAAACTCCTTGCTCAATGCCAATCCCAGGCCAAGGCCCGCCTGCCAACGACCGTCTTTGTCCATCGGTGTTAGCGCCGCGCCTTTCTCAAAGCGGACGAACAGTCGCGCAAAGTCTTCCGGCGGAATGCCCACGCCTGTATCGGTGACACT
>JBJYXQ010000416.1:0-3605 GCA_046260035.1 Anaerolineae bacterium | reverse complement strand
CCGGCCTGAATCTGTGAAATGGCGAGAATGTCGTTGATCAAGAACAAGAGCCGCTGACCATCATCATAGATACGCTCAAGATCCTGCGTTTGCTGTGGCGTCATCGTCCCGTCAATGCCTTTGATCATCAAACGCGAGAAACCGATGATTGTATTGAGCGGCTCGCGTAGCGCGTGAGACATATTCGCCAGAAAACGACCCTTGAAAACCTCAGCTTCTTCCAAACGCTGCGCTGCCAAACGCTCACGTTCGTAAGCTCTGGCATTTTCCAACGCGATGGCGACCTGCCCGGCGAGTAGTTCCAGGATCTCCAACTCGTCCTCTTGAATGCCCTCGCGCTCAGTACTCAACACACCCAACACCCCGGATATACGATCCTCCATCCGCAGGGGAATAGCTACCCGGCTCAGAGTACGCCGGTACCATTCCACAGTTTCGTCGGTCTCGTGGCGATCGACTTGTGGGCTGCGCTTGCGCGCTGCGCGTTCGATAATCGAGCCATCGCCGGCGTATACGCACTCGCTCCAGCCACCCTGATCACCTGCATCGGTAACGGTATCGCTACGCATTACTGGACTCAAGGCGCGCAAGCGAATTTCACCGCCGCCAGGTTCCACGATGTAGATCGCCACCGACGCGTACACAAAACACTCGCGGATCAAGTCCGCCACCTGGTTAAGGAGCAATGCCGGGTCGCGTACCGACGTGATCGCCCGCCCGACATCCTGACTGGCCTGCAGATGTAGAGCACGGCGCTGAATCTGGTAGTTCGCCTGCTGTAGACGCTTCGTGCGTTCGGCCACCTTCTCTTCCAGTTCTTCGTAGAGCGACTTCAAGTCCGCTGCCATATCGTTGAACACAAATGTTAAAATGCCGATTTCATCTCGCGACGTCACTTCAAGATGCTGGGCCAGATCGCCTTCAGCCATCGCCACCGCGGATTCAGTGAGGCGAATGACCGGGCGCGTGATCTGCCGGATAACGAACGCCGCGATAATTGTCGTCGCCAGCGCCACGGCCAAAACGAGAGCGATCAGCGTCGCCGCGATACGATTGGTAGACTCCAGAGTCTCGGATTGTGCCTGCTCGACCAAAACACCAATATCGTAGTCCGCCACGTAATAATACGCACCGATTACCGGAACCCCGAGGTGATTCACATACACTCCATCCCCAACCAATTGCGGTGGTTCGCTGCCTTCGACCACCATCACCGCATCCGTGCCACCCGGCCAAACCCATGATTGAAAGATCAGATAAACTCTGCCGGTCTTGCCAATCAGCGCTTCGTCGAGCAAGACATCGTACCGGATTGTACGTGCCATCGCCTCACCACTCAAACAGAAAACTAACGTTCGCGAGCTAGTTTCCCCTAACAGTAACCATAAATTGGAATCTGTATGCGATAGGACAAATTGTCCCTGGGGAAAATCGGCGTCTTGGGCTGAAGCCGCGAGTGACGAAACGTCCGCTCTGGCAGACGCTACTGTTTGAGAGGCGCTATGACACGTCCCCTCCATCCACACTGGCTGCCCATTCTGATCGACAAGCGTCGCACCAAGTAAATCGGGATTCTGGTCAGTAACCGTCGCCCACCATACGTCACGCCTGGTGCCAGAAAAATCTTGTTCAAGAGCAGCTAGCAACAATTGCTGGCGAGTGCGTGCAAACCATTGACGTAACTCCTCGCCTTTTAAGGTCGCTACGGCTTGCAGCTTACTTTTGACTTCCTTCTGAAGGCTATCGCGATTGTTCTTCGCAGCATAACCTCCGATCAAAGCTAAAGGAAGAATTGTTAAAATGAGAAAGGCAGTCAGCAGGGTTCGCCCCAGTCCTCCGCGCATTCCCGTTGTTGGGATTGAGCGCAGTCCTCGTGGAGCCTGAACACTTGCTTTTACTCCCGTTCCCATACCTCCTCACCCTGTAAAACCCGCCGAACTTGTTCTGGGAATCGATCTGGGTCCAAGGGTTTGCCAATAAAACCATTGAATCCGGCTTCACGCGCACGGGCCACATTTTTTGCTGATACGTCAGCCGTCACTGCTACAATCGGCACTTCCTGGAAACCAGGATGCGAACGTAAAGAGGCCAGGGACTCAAAACCATCCGCATCAGGCAAAGCAATGTCCATCAAAATCAAATTGATATTTCCCAATGTCTCAGCAAATTCAAGCACCTTCCACCCCGAGGCCTTCCATTCGCATTTCTTGACACCGAGAAAGGCCAACAACCGGGTCATCAAGATAAAGTTGTTGAGGTTATCCTCAACAATCAAGATGACAGCGTTTGATGGGGAAATAGGTTTCCATTTCATGAAGTACTTCCTGAGACGCAGTCCAGTGACTAGGCTCCTTTTTGTTTGAGGAAGCGCGCGATTTGATTCGGGAGTTCATCAACGTCAATCGGCTTGGGAATGTAACCGCTGCACCCAGCCGCCAGGGTCTTCTCGCGGTCGCCCTGCATCACATTCGCCGTCATCGCGATGATCGGAGTCGTTGCCAGTTCGGGAATCGCTCGCATGCGCCGCGTTAGCTCATACCCATCCAGGTCGGGGAGGTTCATATCCATTAAGATGAGATCCGGTTTCTCGCGCAGTGCGATCTCAATGCCTGTCGGGCCATCCTCGGCCTCGAAAACCTCATAGTCCTCGACCAAGAGAATACGTTGCACTAACATACGATTCCCGGGGTTATCTTCAATATAGAGAATCTTTGCACACATGTCCACCTCTTATATTTGTTACTGCTTAATTATAGCATGAAAGGCCTTCGTGGAATCACTTCAATGATAAACGTTTGGTTAATGTTTGAGAAATGTTAACCATCGGTGTGATTCGTATAATGTTGATGGCAAATGACATAGTAACTTACAACATAGATTTGTTTTTCCAATTATATCCTTTTACGAACAATAACACAACTAAAATATGTGTAAACAATCAGTGTCATTACTCCCAAAATACTTACGCCTATCCCCACCGCCAGCCACGTCGAATGGTACGTGAAGGTGATGCGCCACGCGCCGGGTTCAACCTTCACACCACGGAAGAGGATGTCGGTGCGTAGTACCTCTCTACGTAGCACCTCCGCACGCACATCCACCACAGCGTCGGGAGTGAGTGGCTGCACATCCACTTGCCAACCAGGATACCACACATCTGTCAAGATGACCAACGCCGGCGCATCCGCGACCACGTCGACGACGATGCGCTCGGGTGCGTACGCCACCGCCGTGGCAGAGCCGGCCGGTGCATCCGTCGGCGTCTCTACCGCCGGCTCCTCGCAGTTCACGATGATGGCCTGCATCGTCGGATCGAAGCCCGGATCGCGCATCACAGCCAGCGCCGCGTCGTCCGATTCGACGCACCGCACATCCTGCACCAGGAAAGCGCGCGGCAGCATATGCAGGTTCTCGTAAATCTTAACATCGCCGGAATGAACCAGGCGGAAGTCCTCAGAGAGCACCAGAGGATAGAACGCGCCAGTGCGCCCGTCGATAAGGCTAGCGCCGGTCAATGTTAGGCCGCCCGACGCGGCCCGCACGGTGAGTGCCGTCACTGTCGTCACATCATCCAGCGGAAGACGGTAAGCGACGTCGGCGTTTTC